>JBQCIY010000144.1:0-6608 GCA_051953275.1 Devosia sp.
ATCGAAAAACAGAGCTGGTCTTCCAGCCGAAGCGACTTCGCCATTTGCGCCTCCGTCTTCACAATTGATTGCACACAATTCGATTGTGCACAATCCAGATGTACGCTACAGGGCCGCCGTTGCGTTTTCACTCCACAAGGCACTTGACCATGACCAAAATCCTCTACACCGCGCACGGCACGGCAATCCACGGCGGCCGCAATGGCGGCGAGGCTCGCACCGACGACGGCAAGGTCGCCGTCCGGCTGTCCGTTCCCAAGGCCATGGGCGGCGACGACGGCCCCGGCACCAATCCCGAGCAGCTGTTCTCGCTGGGCTATTCCGCCTGCTTCCTGGGCGCCATGGCCAACGCCGCGCGCAAGGCCAGCAAGACGCTGCCCGCCGGCGCGGAAGTCTGGGCCGATGTCAGCTTCGCCGACCGCGAGGACAATGTCGGCTTCACCGTCGTGCCGGTGCTCACGGCCTTCGTGCCGGGCTGGAGCAAGGCCGACACGGAGGCCAATATGAAAGCGGCGCACGACATCTGCCCCTATTCCAACCTCATCCGCTTCGCCCACGAGGTCGAGCTCAAGGTGAGCGACAAGGCGCTGGCCGCATAGCCGGAATGATCAGCCGGGCCCTTCCCCCGCAGGCGGGAGAAGGACCCGACTGCACCTATCGTACCTGTAAGAAGAAGGCTCGCACCTCGTTCACGAACAGCTCGGGCACGTCGACCGCGGCAAAGTGGCCGCCCTTTTCCATCTCGCGCCAGTAGACGATGTTGTTGCCGCGCGCGGCGAAGGAGCGGACCGAGCGGAAGTCCCACGGGAACACGCTGACCCCGGTTGGAGTAGCGTTCCAGTCTTCGCGATAGCCGGCGCCGGTCTGCGCGTCCTCGTAGTAGATGTTGGCGGCCGAGCCGCCCGTGCCGGTGAACCAGTAGATCGAGGCGTGCGTCAGGTACTTGTCGCGGTCGACGAAGCCCGCGCCTTCGCCCTCGAAGCCGAAGAACAGCTCGGCGTTCCACGCCAGCAGCGCCGCCGGCGAATCGACGAGGCCGTAGCCGAGGGTGGCCGGGCGCTTCTGCTGGATCGGCTGGTAGCCCGAATATTTCTGGAACTTGTCGAGATTGGCAAAGCCCTCGAGCTCGAACGGGGTCAGCGTCTCCATCTCCCCCGGCGTGCCGTGCGGGAAAGCGAAGATCTGCTGCAGGTGCACGCCGGCGAGGCCCTCCGGGTGAAGGAGGCCGAGCTCCTTGGAAATCAGCGCGCCGAGGTCGCCGCCCTGCGCGCCGTAGCGCGTATAGCCCAGCCCCCGCATCAGCGCGTCCCAGGCGCGCGCGGTGCGGGCGCTGTCCCAGCCGGGCGACGTGAGCGGCGCGGAAAAGCCGTAGCCCGGGATCGACGGAATGACGAGGTCGAAGCTGAGCCTGGGGTCGAGCCCGTGCGCCTGCGGGTCGGTCAGCGGCCCGATCACGTCGATGAACTCGTAGATCGTGGACGGCCAGCCATGCGTGAGGATCAGCGGGAAGGCGCCGGGCTCCTTCGATTTCACATGGAGGAAATGGATGGTCTGTCCGTCGATCTCGGTCAGGAACTGCGGGTAGGCGTTGAGCTTGGCCTCATGCGCGCGCCAGTCGTAGGTCTTGAGCCACTGCGTCGCGAGCTCCTGGATGAACGGCACCGGCTGGCCGTGGCTCCACTCGCTGGTGGTCGCGGCCGGCCAGCGCGTCCCCTCGAGGCGCGCCTTGAGGTCGTCGATCGCGGCATCGGGGATGGCGATGGTGAAAGGGGTGAACTGCATTTTTCCTGTCTCCTTGCGGGCGTAACGCCGCCGTAGGGACACAGTCGCCCAGCCCTGCTGACAGGGTGCGTCAGGAGCCGCGGCTCAAGGCGAGTCGGCCGGATAGCGGGCGCGGCGTTCCTCCTGCCACTGGTCCTCCCACTCGCGGGCCAGTTGCGCCCGGCGCTTGCCGAAGCGGCCATCGATGATCGCGGCCGCCTCGATGCGGTCGGTGCGGAAGTTGCGAAATCCCTCGCGCAGCGTGCACCAGGCGGCGACGATCTGCTTGTCGTCGTAAAAGGCGATGGTGATCGGCCAGACGGCGCGCTCCGTGGTGCGGCCGGTCTCGTCGGCGTAGCTCAGTTTCACCACCCGCTCGTCGCGGATCGCCTCGCGCAGCGTGCCGAGCAGCGGGCCCTCATCCGTCTCGTTCCAGTTGGAGCGGATCGGCCACAGGCCGGTATTGCCGATGCGGTCGCGCAGGTCGTCGGGGGAGGCGGTGGCGATCTTGGCGAGGGCATTGCTGGCCGCCCCGGCGAGCGCCGCATCGGGCCGCTGCTCGACCCAGCGCGCGCCCAGCACCAGCGCTTCCAGCTCTTCGGCCGAAAACATCAGCGGCGGCAAAAAGAAGCCGGGCCTGAGCATATAGCCGACACCCGCTTCGCCATCGATCGGCGCGCCGAGCCCGATCAGCGTCTGGATGTCGCGATAAAGGGTACGCACCGAAACGCCCTGCTCCTCGGCCAGCGCCGCCGCGGTGATCGGGCGCCGGTGGCGCCTCAGCGCATCCATTACGGCAAACAGCCGCTCGGTCTTGTCCATTACCGTGCCCTTGACCTTACCCCCCTGGGAAGCTCTAGCCCGGACGCGTCAGAAGGAGATACCCATGACCGATGCTAGTACTCTCGCCGAAGCCTACCTCAATGCCTTCTACTCGGGCGACCCCGGGGTTCGGGACATGCTCGCCGACGATTTCCACTTCTCGGGACCCTCGGCACACTTTCACGGTGCCGATGCCTTTCTCAAGGCCTCCGGCCACGCGGCGGCCGGCACACGTGCCGTGGAGATCGAAAAATTGTTCGAGAACGGCGGCGAAGTGGCCGCGTTCTACACACTTCACCTCGATCACCGCGTTGCCCAGGCGCGGGTCGCCGAGTGGCTGCGTATTGACGGCGGCAAGATCGTGGCCAGCACCCTGATCATGGACACCGCACCGTTCCTTGCCCGGAACCGCAACTCGATGCAGGAGCTCGCGGTCGATCCGGTCTGCCATATGGAGGTGGACAAGGCTGCTCCGGCGGCGACGCGAGAATATGGCGGCCGCACCTACTACTTCTGCTCGACCGGATGTGCCGAGGCATTCGAGAAGCAACCCGAGGACTACCTGGCGGCCTGAGCGCTATCTCCAAGCGCCGCCGCGATCCTGAGAACGCTGCTCCAGTTGCGCTGCGTCATGCGGGCGCCGACGGTCTTTTCGATTGTGAGCCGGCTGACTGCGGTTTGCCCGCCGTAGTCGACGATCAGGTGGTTCGACAGCATCAGCAACCGCTCCGGACCGTCATAGTCGAGATAAGCGCGCGGCCAGGACGGATCCTTGTGGAAGAAGCAGACACCCAGCTTGCCCGGCCAGCCTGCTGCCGCGTCCGGAAACGGCGCCTTCTCGATGAGCTTGCGGAGTTGTTTTTCGGACCGGGTGAACACCTCGTTGCCGAGCCCGAAGCTCTTGACTGCAGCGGTGATCAGGTGCTCGACCTCCGCCTGCGGCAGCTCCGAACCGAGCACGAGATTGCCGGTATTGCCCACGCTGACGACATCGTGCAGGCCGTAGCGCAGGCACGCCGCCGCCAGCGCGCCCAGCGGCATCGCCGTATGCGTTGGCGGACCGATCCCCCGCAGCAGGGCGACGTAGCGCGTCACGCGATCTCGAACTCGCACCAGTGGGCGTAGGGCTTGTCCGGCGTGATGATGATGTTGGGAAAGTGCGGGTGGTGCAGGGCGTCGGGGAACGCCTGGTCCTCGAGGCAGAAGCCGGAATGGACGCCGTAATGCTTGCCGTTGAGCCCGGGCACCGGCACATTGGTGGTGACCGCGTTGTAGAACTGCAGGCCCGGCCGGTCGCTCCACAGCCTGAGCGTCAGATCGCCGTCGGGCGAATTGACGATGGCGATCGGGTCGGCGACATCGCGCCCGGCGTCGAGCACGAAATTGCCGTCATAGTCGAGCGCCTTGCCGGCGGCATCGCGCATCTTGCGGGGCGTGCGGAAATCGCGCTCGCCGCCGTCCCGGACCTCGAGGATGTTGCCGGTCGGGATCAGCGCCGCATCGGTTTCGGTATAGGCAGACGCGCGCACCCAGTAGGTGTGGTCGATCACGTCGTCGCCGGTGCCCAGGTTGAAGTATTGGTGCTGGACGAGGCTGAGCGGGGTCGGCCGGTCGGTGGTGGCGCCGAACTCGAGCCTGAGCTTGTTGCCGTCGAGCCGGTAGGTCGCCTTCATCCTGACCGTGCCCGGGTAACCGGAGTGGCCGTCGGGCGAGGTCAGCGAGAAGACGACGGAATTGGTGGCGTCGTCCGGCTCGGCCTCCCACACCTGGCGGCCGATCCCCTCGGGGCCGCCATGCAGCGAGTTGGGCCCGTTGTTGGCGGGGAGCGTGTAGGTCTTGTCGCCGAGCGAAAAGCTCGCCCCGGCGATGCGATTGGCGACGCGGCCGGCCAGCGCACCGAAGTGCGGCGAGTGCTGGACGTAATCCTCGATGCTGTTGAGGCCGAGCACCACCGAGCGCTTGCCGCCGGTTTTCACCGGCACGCGCCAGTCGCGCACCACAACGCCCCAGTTGAGGATGTCGACCTCAACCCCGGTGGTCGAGGTCAGCGTGAACTGGTCGACGCGCTTGCCGTTGACGCTGCCGAACGATTTGACCGCAACCATCGAAGTTTTCTCCTGCGCTATTCGCGGCCGGATGTAGCCCGGTTTTGCGCTCCGCTCAAAGCCGAAAACGGTTGACGGTCGCGCGGCGCCGACGGCAACGTCGTTCCGGTTTGGAGATTTGGGCGTGGACGACAGCGTGGAGCCGAAACGGGCAACCGTGCACGACGTGGCGCGTACGGCGGGCGTGTCGCTGGCGACGGTCGACCGCGTGCTCAATGCGCGGCCCGGGGTGCGGCCGGAGACGGCCGAAAAGGTCGAAAACGCCATCAAGGCGCTCAATTTCCGGCGCGACCTCGGCGCCTCGTTGCTGGCCCGGGCGCGCGACCTGCGCGTCGTGTTCCTCATTCCCGACGGCAGCAATGCCTTCATGGAGAGCCTCAACGCCGCCATCGCCCGGCGCGTCCGTCAGACCCGCAACGAACGGCTGACGCTGAGCGCGGCGCAGTATCACGCGCTCGATCCCGGCGCGCTGGTGGGACGGCTCGAGGCTCTCAATGGCCGCCAGACCGATTGCGCCGTGATCGTCGCGCCCGACGATCCGGCTGTCGCCCGCGCCATCGATGCGGTCACCCGGCGCGGCGTCGCCGTCATCACCCTGGTCTCGGACCTGCCCAATTCGGCCCGCCGGCACTTCATCGGCATCGACAACCAGGCGGCGGGCCGCAGCGCCGCCTCGCTGCTCGGCCGCTTCTGCCCGACCGGCAAGGTCGGGATCATCGCCGGCTCGCTCGGCCTGCGCGACCACCGCGAGCGGTTCGAGGGCTTTGCCGGGGTGCTCGGGCGCGAATTCCCGCAGCTCGAGATCGTCGGCCCGGTCGAGGGTTTCGACGACGACGCCGCCACCGAGGCGGCGGCGCTCAAACTCCTCGATACGCACAAGGACCTGTCGGGCATCTACAACCTGGGCGCCGGCAATGAGGGGCTGGTCGCAGCGCTCGGCAAGACCCACCGCTCGGGCAATATCCGGGTCGTCGCGCACGAATTGACCGATACGACCCGCGACGCGTTGCGCGCCGGCACGCTCGATGTGGTGCTCGACCAGAACCCGGACGGCGAAATCCGCGCCGCCGTCGCCGCCGCCAGGCAGGTGGCGCTGTCGCCCGATGCAGAAATCCACTCCGATCCGATCGAAATCGGGATTTTCCTCCGCGACAATTTGAGGTAGGCACGTCACGACGAGACGGCGGCAAGCCGCGGCGGGGAGGCAAGTTCCGTGATCCAAGCAATGCGCTGTGAGGTACGTGCCTCATGACTTATCTCGGCCTCGATATCGGCACCTCGGGGGTCAAGGCGATCCTGATCGACCGGGCCGGCAAGCCCTTGGGGGAAGCGACCGCCAAGGCGGTCGAGCCCGTCCGGCCGCATCCGGGCTGGTCGGAGCAGAACCCCGCCGACTGGTGGGACGCCTGCCTCAAGGCGGTCGACGCGCTCAGCAAATCGCATCCGGCCGAGATGGCGGCGGTGCGCGGCATCGGACTGAGCGGCCACATGCACGGCGCGACCCTGCTCGGCAAGGACAACGAGGTCCTCAGGCCCTGCATCCTGTGGAACGACGGCCGTTCGGCGATCGAATGCACCGAGATGGAGCGGGCACTGCCCCGGTTGCGCGATATTGCCGGCAACATCGCCATGCCGGGCTTCACGGCGCCCAAGATCGCCTGGGTGCGCAAGCACGAGCCGGACGTCTACGCGAAGATCGCCAGGGTGTTGCTGCCCAAGGCCTATATCCGCCTGCTGATGACCGGCGAGGCGGTCGAGGAGATGAGCGACGCCTCCGGTACGCTCTGGCTCGACGTCGGCAAACGCGACTGGTCGGACGAATTGCTGGCGCTGACCGGCCTCACCCGTGCCCACATGCCGCGCCTGGTCGAAGGCTCGGCCCCCTCGGGCGAGCTCAAGCCGGAACTCGCACGGCGCTGG
>JBQCIY010000145.1:0-3458 GCA_051953275.1 Devosia sp.
ACGTGGCCAACGGAGGTTCCCGCTTGCGCGGGAATGACCCGGTGGGTGGGGCGTCCCGGGGGCTATCCGAGAGGCTTGCCGAGCATGAAACTGGGCCGGCCTTCGACGAGGTCGCGGAGCAGCGGGAGCGTCGCGCGCCAGTAGAAGGCGACGTGCTTTTCGCCGGACTCCGGACCGATCTCCACCGTTTGCCTACGGGCTCTGTCCCCCGCGCCGGAACCGTCGCGGGGCCCAACCGCGATGGTCCTGGCGGGGGAGGGCGGCACCGTGTGGGTGACGGTGAGCCTGGTGCCGGCGGGGTCGGGTGCGAGCAGCATGGTGACGGTGGAATAGTAGTCCAGCTCGTCGGGGAAGCCGGAGATGCGTGGCAGGAAGCGATAGCTGAGCCGGACCGGCGCCTCGGCCTCGAGCACGGTGCCGGGGTCGCGTAGCGTCTTGCGGCCGAACGGTCGCTCGATGCTGAGCGGACTGCCCGCCCGCCAGTCGGCGCCACCTTCCGCCGTAAACGGGAGAAGGACGTGACTGCGGGTGCGGTGCAAGCGGCGGCCCCACCCACCACGCTCACGCGTGGTTCCCCCTCCCCACGCTTTGCGCGGGGAGGGAGCGGTGAGTACGGGCGCGGTGCAAGCGGCGGCCCCACCCACCACATTGCGCGTGGGGAGCGCGCCGGCTGTGGGTGCGGTGCAAGCGGCCGCCCCCTTCCGTCGCCTTCGGCGCCACCTTCCCCCGTAAACGGGAGAAGGAGGTGACTGCGCGTTCGGTGCAAGCGGCGCCCCACCCACCACGCTCACGCGTGGTCCCCCCGCGCCATTCGAGCGCAGCTCTCATGGCCTTCTCGCCTAAAATCGCTCCCCCGGAGCGACTTTGCCTGCGGCACGGCTCGAAGCCCACAGAGGGGAGGGAGGGCCGACTGCGGGAGACGGTGTCGCGGGCGTGGATCGATGGTTGCGCGGGCGGCGGCGGCGACTTTAGGGTGGTGGCAGTCGGTTTGCGCTCTGGCCGAGCGATCCGAGGACGGATCGTTCGGCCAACCGGAGGAGACGGCGTCGGCGCGGCCTTCATCCACATAACCCGAGGGGGAACAGCTCGACCATGTCCGGAACCACCGCAGTCATTCTCACCATCATCGGCGCACTGGTTCTGTGCGGGGCGGTCGCCTGGTTCGTCATCTGGCGGACGCGGCGGGACGTCTATCGCGGGACGGTGGCCGACAAGCAGGTGAGCGAGCGCACCGATGGCGACGGCGGCAGCTATGCCGTGTACGTGCTGGTGGTGGCGCTCGAGGGCGGCGGGCGGCGCAGCGTGACGGTGGGCAAAAAGATCTGGGCGCAGTTCGCGGTGGGCGACCGCATCGTCAAGGAGGCGGGCAGCGGCGCGCCGCGCAAGGGGTAGGGCGGCGGCGTGGCCGGCGGGGGGGCGATTCTCGGCCGGACCTGATCCGGCCACCAGACGCACATGCGAGTACGCGGGCGATCTGACCGGATCCCCGGATCAATCCCCGGATCAAGTCCGGGACGGGGATGACGGAGTCGAGAAAAAGCGCAAGCGGCGGCCCCCACCCACCGGCTGCGCCGGTCCCCCCGCGCCATTCGAGCGTAGCTCTCATGGCCTTCTGCCCTAAAATCATGCCACCGGCATGATTTTGCCTTCGGCACGGCTCGAAGCCCCACAAGGGGGAGGGAGCGCCGACTGCGGGCTTTGGCGCGGTTGTCCGGCTCAGTAGCCGGGCTCCCAGGAGCTGCGCCATTTCTTGCCGAACAGCGTGACCGTGTATTTGCCGTGCTGGGTCAGCGTGCGGCCGCGATTGAGGACGCTGACGGTGATCTCGCAGACGAGCTTGTCGGCGTCGGCCTCGACGGTGGCGGCGCTTTCGACGGTGAAGCCGGTCTGGTTCGACAGCATTGGGGCGCCGTTCTTTTCGCTGCGCATGGTGCTGGCGGAGCGGTCGATATCGGCGATGGTGGCGGGCGACTCGCAGCGGGTGGTGGCGAAGGTCTTGTATTTCGCGGCCCAGTTGACGGCGGCGGTGGCGGGCGCGGCGAGGGCGGCAAGGGTCGTGGCGGCGGCCACGAGCACGGCAAGGCGACGGAGCATGGCAATATCCTCGAAATAAAGGGTGGTCAGCCCGAGGAGATTGGCACGGCGCCGGGCGGGGGAGAAGACGGTTTGTGGGGCGCCGGCACGGTGCGAGCGGCCGGAGCGCCGACTTGCGGTCGCCGTGGATCGGGGAGGGATGGGTCCCCGCTTGCGCGGGGATGACACCGGCGGGTGGATGACGCTGCTGTGGGCGACGCCGAGAGGCTAGTCGTCGGCGCCCTGCAGGACGTCGAGCTCCATTTCGCGCAGGCGCTTGATTTCGTCGCGGAGGCGGGCGGCGCGTTCGAATTCGAGGTTGGTGGCGGCTTCGCGCATCTGCGTCTCGAGGTCCTTGAGCACGGCCTTGAGGTTGGCGCCGACCTGGATCTCCTCCTTGCCCGACTTGTCCTTGCCGATCGAGACGGTGACGTGGTCCTTCTCATAGACCGAGTCGACGATCTCCTTGATGTTGGAGCGGACCGACTGCGGTGTAATGCCGTTCTCGAGATTGTAGGCCATCTGCTTTTCGCGGCGGCGGTTGGTCTCGGCGAGGGCGCGCTCCATCGAGCCGGTCACGGTGTCGGCGTAGAGGATGACGCGGCCGTCGACGTTGCGCGCGGCGCGGCCGATGGTCTGGATGAGGCTGGTTTCGGAGCGCAGGAAGCCTTCCTTGTCGGCATCGAGGATGGCGACGAGGGCGCATTCAGGGATGTCGAGGCCTTCGCGCAAGAGGTTGATGCCGACGAGGACGTCGAAGGCGCCGAGGCGCAGGTCGCGGATGATCTCGATGCGTTCGAGCGTCTCCACATCGGAGTGGATGTAGCGGACGCGGACCCCCGCTTCGTGCATGTATTCGGTGAGATCCTCGGCCATCCGCTTGGTGAGGACGGTGACCAGCGTCCGATATCCCGCTTGGGAAACCTCCCGGCATTCGGCGATGAGGTCGTCGACCTGGTTCTTCACCGGCCTGACCAGCACCGGCGGGTCGATGAGCCCCGGCGGCCGGATCACCTGCTCGGCGACGCCGCCGCCGGTGCGTCCGAGCTCCCACCCCCCGGTCGTCGCCGAGACATAGACCGTCGGCGGCCGCATCGCGTCCCACTCCTCGAAACGCAGCGGCCGGTTGTCGATCGCCGACGGCAGGCGGAACCCGAACTCGGCAAGCGTTGCCTTGCGATTGTAGTCGCCGCGGAACATGCCGCCGAGCTGCGGGATCGTGACATGGCTCTCGTCCACGAACACCAGCGCATTGTCCGGCAGATATTCGAACAAGGTCGGCGGCGGCTCGCCGGGCTTGCGGCCGGTGAGATAGCGCGAATAGTTCTCGATGCCGGCGCAGGAGCCGGTCGCCATCATCATCTCGATGTCGAACAGCGTGCGCT
>JBQCIY010000146.1:0-25809 GCA_051953275.1 Devosia sp.
GCCCTCGTCGCGCAGCCGGCGAGCGATGCCAAACAGCGTGTCGACTTCCTTCGGCGTCAGCGGCGCCGTCGGCTCGTCCATGATGATCAGCCGGCTGTCGGAGGCGAGCGCGCGCGCGATCTCGACCATCTGCTGGTCGGCGATGGAGAGGCCACGCATCGGCTTGGTCACGTCCATGCGCACGCCCAGCAAATCCATCAGCTCGCGCGCCTCGCGCGTCATCTGCGCCCACGGCACGCGGCCGAGCGGCGAGCCGCGAGTACGGCCCAGAACGAGATTCTCGGCCACCGAAAGATCCGGGAAGGAGATCGGCTCCTGGTGGATCAGCGTGATGCCGAGCCGCTGCGCCGCGATCGGATTGGGGATCTCCACCGGGTCGCCGTTGAGCCTCAGCGTGCCGCGCGTCGGCCGGTGCACGCCGGCGAGGATCTTGGCGAAGGTCGACTTGCCGGCCCCGTTCTCCCCCAGCAGGGCATGGATTTCGCCGCGCCTCAAATCGAGGTCGACGTCGCGCAACACCTCGATGGCAGCAAAGGACTTGCTGATGCCGCGCGCGGAGATGAGCGGCGTATCGGCAGGCGATGCAGGCGTCTCGGCCATGCTCAATGCCCCGCCGGAACCGGAGAATCGGGGTCGATCAGCTTCTGCGCCTTGAGGTCGGACCAGAAGCTCGCGGGGATCGGCGCATTCACATGCGCGACGTTCTCGGTGACTTCGCTGGGCTTTGCCGCGCCGGGAATCACCGACACCACGATGGGGTGGGCGAGCACGAACTGCAACGCGGCGGCGGGGAGGGCGACGTTGTGCGCCTTGCAGACGGCCTCGATACCGCGAACTTTCGCCTGCACCTCGGCCGGCGCCTTGCCGTAGGCGTAATGGGCCGGGCCGGCCGAGCCGGTCACGAGGATGCCCGAGGCGAACGGCGCGCCGATGATCACCGAGACGCCGCGCTTCTGCAGGCTCGCCATGCCGCGATGCAGGCTCCGCTGGTCGAGCAGCGTGTACGGCATGGCGACGAGGCAGAAATCGAGCTCGACCTGCTGGGCGATGGTGTCGAGCGCCTCGTCGGTGTTGATGCCCATGCCGTAGGCCTTGATATCGCCCGACCGCTTGAGCTCCTGCAGCGCGGCGATGCCCGAGTCCTTGAGCTGCTTCTCGTAATGGTCCTGCTTGTCGCCGTGAAAGCCGCGATCGAGGTCATGGATCACCAGCGCATCGACCGTATCGAGGGCAAGCCGCTGCAACGCCTGTTCATACGAGCGCAGGATGCCGTCACGGGTGTAATCGAATTCCACCTCGAAATTGAGCCCGCCGGTCCATGGCGAGCGGTCGAAATTCGCGGGGTCCCTGGGCCGGTGCAGCACCTTGCCGACCTTGGTCGTGACCTTGAACTCGGCCCGCGGTTTGGTCCGCAGGAACCCGCCCAGCCGGTGCTCGCTGAGGCCGCGGCCATACCAGGGTGCGGTGTCGTAGTAGCGAACGCCGGCGGCCCAGGCGGCGTCCATCGTCGCCCGCGAGTCGGCCTCGTCCACGCGGCCGTAGAGCTCACCCAGATGCGCGCTGCCGAAGCCGAAGCCGGGCAGGCTGAGATTGGTTGATCCCACCTTCTTCAAGGTGGTGGACGCGTTGGACACCCGCTGCTCTCCCTGGCCACAACGGCGGGCTTTCTGGCGCCCGCTCTCTTGCTTGACGTGTAAGTTGTCAGACAAAAATTAGTTTGACAAGTTCAAATCTCCTCCGCCATTTTGGGGATCGTGGTGAACCGTCGCGACAAGACGACGGCACCGGCGAGGGAGCACAGGCAAGCATGGACATCAGCGGGACCTACCCGATGCTCTATGCGTTTTTCGATGACGCGGGACGGTTGCGTCGCGATGCAGTGAGCCGCCAGATCGAGGCGGCGATCGCCTGCGGTGCGTCCGGCATGGCGGTGCTCGGACTCGGCACCGAGGTCAACAAGCTGGGCCGCGACGAACGCCGTTCTCTCGTCGAGTGGACCGTCGCCGACGTGGCCGGCCGGGTGCCGGTGGCTGTCACCGTCGCCGACGGCAACGTTCCCGACATGATCGACAGCGCCCGCTTCGCCCGCGACGCCGGAGCGGCCTGGCTGATCCTGCAGCCGCCGCGGCCGCCGGCGTCTGGTGCGCATCTGATCGAATTCTTCGGCGCCATCGCCGACGCCGTCGATTGCCCGGTGGGCATCCAGAATGCGCCGGAGTTCCTGGGGATCGGACTCAGTACCGCGGACCTGCTGGCGCTCAACCGGGTACACCCGAACGTCCAGGTGGTGAAGGCGGAGAGCACCGCGCTGACCGTAGCCGGGGTCGTCGCCGAAATCGCCGGCCGCATGCAGGTGTTCAACGGCCGCGGCGGGCTGGAGCTTCTCGACAACTACCGTGCTGGCGTCAATGGCATGATTCCGGGCACCGAGACGGTCGACATCCAGGTCGGCATCGAGCGCGCCTACCGCGCCGGCAACGAGGCCCTCGCCGAAGAGCTGTATCGCAAGCTGCTGCCGGCGATCGCCTTCGCCATGCAGGGCCTCAGCACATTCCTGCTCTACGGCAAGCTGATCGCCGCCGAGCGGCTGGGCATCGTGCCCAGCGGGAACCGCATTCCATCCGAGACCGCAACCCCGACGGGTCTGGCCTGGGCGAAGCGCTTTGCCGCCGAGCTCGGGCCGCTGCCCGCCTGACTGGAGCCATCATGCCTCGCATCAAGGACGTCCGCACCACCATCTACGAATGGGTCGGACCCGTCGCACCCATGCCGCCGCACTTCTGCACGACGGCGAGTGACCTCGTGGCCGACGTCACCGGCTCGATCGCCGGCTTCCGGTTCCTCGGCTGGCTGGTGGTTGAGCTCGAGCTCGACGACGGCACCATCGGCATCGGCAATTCGGCGCTGGCGCCACACGCGGTCAAGACGACGATCGATACCTATCTCAAGCCGCTGCTGATTGGCACCGATCCGTTCGACAGCGAGTACATCTGGCAGTCGATGTATCGGCGCACGCTGCCGTTCGGCCGCAAGGGTGTCGGCATGACGGCGATCAGCGCCATCGACCTGGCGGTGTGGGACGCCAAGGGGAAGCTGCTGAAGCAACCGGTGTTCAAGCTGCTGGGCGGCCGCACCAAGTCGAAGATTCCAGTCTATGCCAGCCGCCTCTATTCGCAGCCGCTGGACTCGCTCTACAGCGAGGCGAAGGCCTATGCGGAACAGGGCTTCAAATCGGTGAAGCTGCGCTTCGGTTGGGGCCCGAAGGACGGCATCGAGGGCATGCGCAAGAACGTCGAGCTGGTACGGACGACCCGCGAGGCCGTCGGGCCGGACGTCGATATCATGGCCGATGCCTACATGGGCTGGAACGTCGAATACGCCAGGCGCATGCTCAGGATGTTGACGCCGTTCGACATGCGCTGGGTGGAGGAGCCGGTCGTCGCCGACGACCTGCATGGCTACGCCGAGCTGCGGGCGCTGAACCTGGTCAACATCTCGGGCGGCGAGCATGAGTACACGCTGGCGGGCTTCCGCGACGCGCTGGCCCTCAAGGCATTCGACATCGCGCAGTTCGACGTCAACCGCGTCGGCGGCATCACCGCCGCCAAGAAGATCGCCGACCTGTGCGAGGCAAACGATGTTCTCGTCATTCCGCATGCCGGCCAGATGCACAACTACCACATCACCATGTCGAGCTATGCCGGCCCGATCTCGGAATACTTCCCCAAAGTCCCAGTGGAAGTAGGCAACGAGCTCTTCTGGTACATCTTCGACGGCGAGCCCGAGGCCAAGGACGGCTTCATCGATCTCGACGACACCAAACCGGGCTTCGGCCTGACGCTGAAGCCGGTCGACAAAAACTTCAAGCTGACGAAATGACGTGGATGGCTCTCTTCTGCACCCCCACCCACAAGGTCATTCCCGCGAAGGCGGGAACCGCGGTTTCCACGCGCGTTGCGCGCCTTGCAACTGAGGTCCCCGCTTGCGCGGGAATGACTTCTTGGCGCCGGCAGGCCGAGGGGGGCAACTGAGCATGCCCAGCTTCCCCGTCATCGACACGCACCTGCATATCTGGGATCAGTCCCGGATCAAGCTCAGCGCCTTCGAGGGCAGTCCGCTGTTCGGCCATCCGTACCATGTCGAGGACTATCAGCGCGATTGCGGTCCGGTCGAGGTCGAGGCGATGGTGTTCCTCGAATGCTACGCCGACTTCTGGGATGGCGGCGGCCAGTACATCGAAGAGGTCGAGTTCGTCGAGGACGAGGCCAAGCGCGATCCGCGCCTCAAGCGCATCATCGCCATGGCGCCAGTCGAATGGGGCAATCGCGTCGAGCCGATGCTGAAAGAGATGCGGGACCGGCATCCGCTGGTCGGCGGCATCCGCCGCATCATGGAGTTCGATCGAGACCCGCGCGGCTTGACACTCAGCCCGGGGTTCATCGAGGGCGTCAACCTGCTCGAAAAGTTCGGCTGGACCTTCGACATCAACCCCAACTACACGCAGATGGATTTCATCCGGGAATGGGTACCCAGGATCAGCTCGGGCGTGCCTATGATCCTCGACCATTGCGGCAAGCCGGGCATCGCGCAGGGCGCGATTGCGCAGTTCCGCGAGGACGTGCACGACCTCGCGCGCTACCCAAACATGTGGATCAAGCTCTCGGACCTGCCGCCTTATGCCGGCCCGAACTGGACGCCCGCGGACTTGCGGCCCTATATCGAGGCGACGCTGGATGCCTTCGGCCCCGAGCGCACCATCTATGCGGGTGACTATCCGATCTTGCTGCAATCGACGAACCTGCCCCAGTGGGTCGAGATTTTAGACGAGGCCTTTGCCGATCTCGGACTGACCGAAGCGGAGACGCGCAAAATCTACCGGGACAACGCCATCACCTTCTATCGGCTGGACCTCTGAGGCGGCGATGGCGGGCAAGGCGAAGGAAGCACTGGCGATGGCGGGCGACGACGCCCCCGACGCCTTTGCCGAACTGATCGACGCCTCCCGCCGCAAGCACCCCAAGCCGCAGTTCGGCGGCGGCGCGCTCGACCGCCGCTCGATCTCCGAGCAGGTCGCCAACCGCATCATGGCGATGATCAAGTCGGGCAACCTGAAGTCCGGCGACCGCCTGCCGACCGAGGCGCAGATGGGCATCGCCTTCGGCATCTCGCGACCGCCGCTGCGCGAAGCGCTGAAGGCCCTGACGCTGATGGGCGTGCTCGAAAGCCGGCAGGGCGGCCGCTACACCGTGACCGATCTTTCGCCGAGCCGGCTGGTGGCGCCGTTCAACGTCATGCTGTCGGTCGGTGACTATGACGTCCACGAGCATTTCGAAGCCCGCGCCGTGGTCGACCTGGAACTGGTGCGGCTCGGGACCATCCGCGCCACCTCCGAGCAGCGTCAGCGCATCATGCAGCACGCCATCGACGGCAAGGCCTTCTACCACGATCCAGTCGCGTTCCGCCTGCTCGACATCGAGTTCCACCAATCGCTCAACGACGCTGCCGACAACCGGCTGCTGAGCGCCCTCGCGCAAGGACTTTACGATATCGGCCTCGACGTGCGCCGCGTGGCGAGCGCCATGCCGGGCAATATCGAAAAGAGCGTGCGCCAGCACATCGTCGTGGCCGAGGCGGTGCTCGCCGCAGACGCCGATGCCGCCGTCGAAGGCTATCGCCACCATCTCGAGCACGTCCGCGACACGACCATCGAAGCGATGGCGAACGCCCGCGCCCTTTCCTGAGGTTTGAGAATGCCCGAACAGATCGCCTTCCGCATGAACCTCTATCCCGGCCAGGCGCGGGAATACCGCAAGCGCCATGACGAGATTTTTCCCGAGCTGAGCAAAGCGTTGAAGGACGCGGGCGTGTCCGACTATTCGATCTGGCTCGACCCCGAGAGCAACCATCTGTTCGGTATCCTGACCCGCACCGACGACCACACCATGGATGCGCTGCCCGATACCGAGATCATGCAGCGCTGGTGGGCGCACATGGCCGATATCATGGCGACCGATGCGGACAACGTGCCGGTGCAGATCCCGCTCAAGCGCGTGTTCTACCTGAAGTGACCAGCTTCACCATCGCGGCCGTCCGCGTCTTCACCCTGGCGCCGGCGGCCTCCGCCGGCACCTACTTCAAGCCCGGCGAGGCGCGGCATTGGCTGGTCGACAGCCTGATCAGCAACCCGATGTCGGGCTACGCGAAGTACCGCGATCGGCGCTCGAGCTGGGGCATCGGCGTGCTCGGCTCGCTGGTGGTCGAGATCGAAACCGAAGACGGCACGGTGGGCGTCGCGACCGGTTCGGGCGGCGCGCCCGCGGCGTGGCTGATCAAGCACCATTTCGGCCGCTTCCTCGTCGGCGAGGACGCGCGCAACCTCAATCGTCTCTGGGACGAGATGTATCGCGCCTCGCTGCCCTATGGCCGCAAGGGCCTGCCGATCATGGCGATCAGCGCCGTCGACCTGGCGCTGTGGGACCTCAACGGCAAGCTGCGCAACGAGCCGGTGTACAACCTGATCGGCGGCATGAGCCGCGACGAAATCACGTTCTACTGTACCGGCCCCGACGCTGGCGCGATCAAATCGATGGGGTTCTGGGGCGCCAAAGTACCGCTGCCGCACAGCCATTTCGACGGCGAGGAGGGGCTCCGTGCCAACGTTGCCTTCCTGCGCGGGCACCGCAACGCCGTCGGCCCCGATTTCCCGCTGATGGTCGACTGCTACATGTCGCTCACTGCGCAGTATGCCATCCGTCTCGCCGAGGCGTGCCGCGATCTCCACATCCACTGGTGGGAGGAGGTGCTGTCGCCCGAGGACGTCGAGGGCTACCGCGAGATCAAGCGTGCGCATCCGGCGCTGCGCTGGACCACCGGGGAGCACGAATACACCCGCTACGGTTTCCGCCGGCTGATCGAGGAGCGCACCATCGACATCCTGCAGCCCGATGTGATGTGGGTCGGCGGCATGACCGAGCTGCTGCACATCGCGGCGCATGCCGCGGCCTACGATATCCCCGTGGTGCCGCATGGCAGCGGTCCGTACTCCTACCACTTCATCGCCAGCCAGACAGGCGCCGCCTTCTGCGAATACGTGGCGGCGAGCCCCGACGGCCAATCGATCCATCCGGTGTTCGGCGAGCTGTTCGTCGGTGAGCCGCTGCCGCAGCAGGGGCGCCTGAGGCTCGGCTCGGCGCCGGGCTTCGGCATGACGCTGCGCGACCGGAGCATGCTGATCGAGGTCTAGCTCTTTTGCCGGCCATTGCCCGGCGTGACGCGCACATGTAGTGTGCGTGTCATTCCCCATCATGCTGACTGATCCCGGACGACGCTTTGGCGCGGCCGCGATTCCGCATGGCACGGGCATTCCGGCAACAAAGGACATTTCCATGGCAGCAACGCCAACCAGCCTGTTCGCCCGCAAAGCGCCGGGCATCATGGACCAACTGATGCGCGATTTCGGCTTCAGCCTCGAGCAGGCAGCCGGCGTGTTGGGCAATATCGGCCGCGAGAGTGGCGGTTTTTGTCATCTGCGCGAGCTCGGCCAGCCCGCCGGCAAGGGCGGCTACGGCTGGTGCCAGTGGACCGGCCCGCGGCGCGACCGTTTCCTCAACTGGTGCCGCGAGCGCGGCCTCGACTGGACCGCCGATGCAGCGAACTACGGCTATCTCGCGCACGAATTGGGGGCCGACTACCGTGGCACGGTCGCGGCGGTCCGGGTATGCCACGACCTGGCCGGCGCGACGCAGGCTTTCGAGCAGCATTTCGAGGCCGCCGGCGTTCCGGCGCTCGACGACCGCATCCGCTGGGCCGAACAGGCCCGCGCCGCCTATCTTGCCGCGCACGCCAAAGGCCATCCACCCGGCCTGACCCGGTAGTTGTCGGCCTGCGGCAACTCGGCTATGAGAGACCGCAGGCGGGTGTAGCTCAATGGTAGAGCAGAAGCTTCCCAAGCTTACGACGAGGGTTCGATTCCCTTCACCCGCTCCAACCACATCTTCGTCCGTCAGTCGCGGGGCGTGAGCCGGGCGAGACGGGCGAGCGTCCGGTCGGGGATGGTCCGCTCGGGCGTCGAGATCGCTCGGCGCGACAGGACCTTGGCGGCACAGCGGACGGCGCCGCCGGCAAAGACGAACGGTCCCCAGCCGGTGACCCACCGCGGCGTGAAGCCGAGCCCGGTCCAGAGCTCTTCGACATATCGGTCGTACCGAATGAGAGACCGCCGGCGGTCACCATAGCGCGGCACGAACACCAGCGGGCGAGGTTCGCCGGGTCGCACCGCAGTTTCCACGAGAACGTTGTTATACCCGTAGAGGCTGTTGCCGAGCATCGGCACGTGGACGCGCAGCACGTGAAAGCCATCCGCCAGGAGCCGCGCGGCGACGGCATCGAGTTCGGCGGAGACCCCCGGCGGCCGGGCGAGCAGCACGATCGGCTGACTGCGGATGGTGCGGCATCCGGTGAGTGCCAGCGCCAGGTCGAGGTGGAACGGCTCCTGCGCCCATGGCATCCCGGCCACCGGCGTGGCGCCGTAGCCGTAGATGTGCATCCGGCGCGGGTCGAGCGCGCGATGGCGATCGATGACTCGAAGGATGGCGGCAGGTGTATGGCGGCCCGCGTGCTTGAGGATGGCGTCGGCGCCCACGATGTGGAAGTTGCCCCCAACAAGGCTGTTGCCGCCCGACAGATGCAGCGGACTGCGATCGACCGCGGCGCCATCGGCGGATGCGAACCAACCGGCGGCGTCACAGGGATATTCCGACCTGACGCTGAGATAAATCCGGCGCCGGCCCTTGGTCGCGACAAGGAGCGGGTCCTGCATCCAGATGGCGTGGTCGTCGAGCTTGCCATTGGCCACGACAACTGCGTGAGGCCCGGCATGGTGGTGGTCGAGCCACCGGGCGACGTCGCCAGCATGCTCCGGCGGTGTGGCGATGGTGACCGCGATTTCAGACGGGAGCTGCGACAGCAAGCTGCGGTGCGCGGCCAGCAGCGGCCGATGTTCCATGCCGCGCGGCAGGCAGAGCGCGATCGCTGCGATCAGGCCGCCCGTGTCGGTGAGCAGGCGGCGCCGGGTCATGGCCGCTCGAGCCGGATGCCGAGCTCGCGCGCGAGGCCGGTCAGGTAGCCGGTGGCGTTGAGCTCGAACGGCGCCGGTGCTGAAAACTGCCCAGTCCGCAACATCTCGAGCAGTGCGCGCGCATCTTCGGTCTTGCGGCTGGGCCAGGATTCGGCCCGCGCCCTGAGCCCGGGATCATCGCATATCGCGGCCCAGGTTCGCTGCGTGAAGTGAAGCTGCCGGGCCCGGGCAAGGAGCCTGTCATGCCCCTGCCGTGCGACGGCGCCGTCGGCCAGGAGCGCCGCCAGCGTCGCCTCCGCATCGACGAGGGCGACGGTGAGCGGCTGGTGGCCAAGCTCGGCCGGCGCGTGGAGTACGGCGACATCGGCGTCGGCCGTGCGGGCGCCGGTATGGTACTCGGCGAAGATGCCGCCGATCCCGACCACGCCGAAGGCTGCGCACTCGGCCGCCCGCAGCGCGCCCATGCTGGCCGCGCCCAGTACGGGCACGCCCAGCGACAGGGCATAGAGGATTTCCTTGTGCCATATCGCCGGCTCGTGTTCGTACACGCCGTCGATGAGGCCGATTGCCGGGGCGCCGCCGGCCAGTGCCGCGAGGATGGCGCCGCGCGCCGCCGGCGGCCGCAATTCGAGGCCGGCGAACGATGTCTCATCGAGGCCGAAGATGCTGGGGCCGGCAAAGACCACCGGCCGGGCGTTCCCGATCATGCGAGAAGCTGCCGTGTGGCGGTGAGGCCCAGCCGGAGCTGGCTGCCGGAGCCGGGCGACTGCAGGTCCGGGACCAGGACTCGGACCACGCTCACCGGGCCATTCGGCGCCAGATCGAAGACGTAGATGTCGTCGATTCCCGCCATCTGCACGGCCGTAATGGCATCGCGCTCTTCGGCAGGCGGGCCCTCGATCAAGGTCGTTTCCGGCAGGTGCGCGGCGATATCGTAGGTGGCGGGCAGGAACGCGTCGGCGACAATATCGTCACGAGCCCCGGCGATGTCGGTGAGCCGCGATTGGACCGCTTCGAGCAGGGCCGCCAACGCAGCCTCGGCAGCGTGGGTTCGGCAGGCGAAGCCCGCCGTGTAGGCAGTGCCGCTGCCACCGGTTCCCGCAACCTCGCGGCCGACGAAGCAGCCGATGACCGGCAGCTCAACCGTCCCCCGCAGCCTGCAGAAGCGGACGACCAGTCCGGCGGCGATGACCTTGCCGAGTGCGGCCTCGAGATCGTCCGACCCGGAGAGCTCCGGCACCGGCTCGACCAGCCGCTCGGAGAAGCCGAAGACATCGAGCGCCGCAGTGGCGTCGTTCTCGATCACCTCGAGCAGTGCATGCCGGATGGCGGCGTCCCGGCTGCCATGCGCGGCAAGGCCGACGCTGGTCATGTGGAAGCTCTCATGGTCCCACAGGTCGCCCTCGCGGTAGTCGATCCCGACCAGCTCATACGGGGAGTGGATCGCTCTGCCCGACCGCAGCGACACCCCTGGAACCCAGGCATAGATACGCCGCTGATCGATCTGCGCACTCGCAACCCGCAGCAGCCGGTCGAACGGTACCGGTTGCATGCCTTGTCTCACCAGATCGTCGAGCGAGCCCACGAACCGCACCAGCGTTTCGCAGCGCTCGGCATAGGCGGTCTCGACGGCCTCCATCACCGCCGAGATCTTTGCCTGAGAGTGTGTGAGCCCCTTGCCCTGCGAAACTGCCAGGCCCCGTGAGTTCGGCCGCGCCGCGAACCACACCGGGATGCCGACGATATCGAGTCCGGTGTGGTCGCCGACGCGGGTGATGCCGAACGAGCACAGGTCGAGGCGGTCCAGCAGCACCTATTTCTTTCTGGCCGGAGCCTTTCTCCCCGCGGCCTTTCCGGCAGGCACCTTCTTCGTCGCCCGCGCGGGCGCAAACCCGACGGTCGGGATCTTGTCGCCGGGTGCCCTGTCACTGGCCAATGCGTCGATCGCGTCGCTGATCGGCGCCGAAGTGAAACGGGCTGAGGAGAACCGGGCCGACGAGAAGCGCGCGGACGAGAACCGACTGGCCGAGAAGCCTTTCGCGGTCGCCGCCGAGAGGTCCGCGACGAAACAGAAATCGGCGTCGGACAGCGCCGCTCCGTCGGCGATGAGTTCGCCCACCGCCTTGAATATCGGGCTGTTGTCGGGATAGCGCGGCGACTTCGAGCCCTTGTTGGCGACAAACTTGGCCACCGACCCGACGCGCCCGAACGCTTCGTCGAAGCTGATCTTCTCGGCCTTTGCGTAAGCCTTGATCGCTGCGGTCGGGATGATCACCGAGCGCAGCGGATCCGTCTTCAGGAATAGAACGCCAGTCTTTTTGTCTCCGATCACATAAAGCCTAGCCATTTCGCAATTCCCCTAATCGACCCCCGCCAATCGGAGGCCTTCCATGAAACGCGCAACAGACTCACGATCACGACTGGGAACGAGCGCGCCGATGGTCTCGCGCGTCACCCCCGGATAAGTCTCCTTTACCCGCCGGCCATAGCTGCTTGCCGTCTTCAGATCACCAAGCAAGGCGTGGGTGGACGCGAGGAGCCGTATCGCCGACAGGTCCGACTCCATCTTGGCGCAAAGCGCCACGACCGCGTCGTAGCGCTCCTCGACAAAGGCGATGCTGGCGCCCGCCCACCAATAGTGGTCGGGCGGCATCGGATTGAGCTGCAGCGCGCGCTCGAATCGCTTCCAACCCTCCTGCGGGTTACCCAGATGCGACAACGCATCGGCATATTGAACCAACAGGTCCGCGGAGTGCGGGCTCAACGATTCGGCGATGGCGAAGTGCTCCTCCGACGCATTGAAATCGCGCTGGTAGAGGCCGATGACGCCGCGCATCCAGTAGCCGTCTGCGCCGCCCTTGTCGAAGCTGATCGCGCGCTCGGCCTGGTCGCGCGCCTCAAGCAGCAACTGCGGGTCGGTGCCGCCCAGCAGCAGCCATTCAAGATAGAACGTTTGCGCCAGCCGTGCGTGCGCCGCGGCGTAGCGGACCTGCTCTTCGGCGGCGGCGTTGAACGACTTGCGCGCCCGGCGCAGATGCGCCAGCTCGGTGCTGGCCAGCTCCATCTTGCCCTTGAGGAAGGAAATATAGGCGCTTGGCGCCGGATCGCGGGTTTCGGCCGAGATACGCCGATGCTCCAGCGCGTCGGCAAGCGAACTCGCAATCTGCTGCGACAGCATGCGAAAAGTCGCTATCAGGCGCAGCGGGGCGATCGAATAGTCGGCGGCCCAGATGATCTTGTTAGTGGCGTGCTCCCGCATGCTGAGCGACAGCGTTTCCCCATCCGGGAGCACGTAGCCAGTAACATAGTCGTCGGCGGCCAGGGCCGTTTCGTGCGCTGTCTCGGTCGCCGGCCGGCGGAAGCTGCTGTGCACCGCAAGGACCGTTAGCGACCGGTAGCGCGCCAGATTGTTGGCCACGTCGTCGAAGAGCGCACGCACCAGTGTCTCGTCGCTCGCCCCGCCGAGTGTCACCAGCGGCAGGAACGCCACCCGCGCCAGGTCGAACTCCGGACGGGCAGGAGCCTGCGAGAGGCCGGGCAGTCCCGCGGTGGCGCGGCGAAACACGGCACGCGTCTCTCTTGACGCGCCGCCGAAATCGCGCTGCGTCCTTTCGAGGACCGCATACAACCGCACTGCATCCGACTTCATGCCGTTGCGACCGTACGCTTCGATCAGGGCGCGATAGCTTGCTTCGCGATCTCGTTCGACGGCCAACAGCCGCGATTCGATGGCCCTGAGGCGCTCGGGCGGCGCGTTGCCAAATCGGGTGAGCTCGATCAGCGCGCGCGACGCGCCCGCGAAAAACCGCTCGTGCAGCACCTGCCGGGCGTCACGCAGCCAGTCGGAAAACTCCGGCGCGCAGTCCACCACATCGGCAAGCAACTCCGCCTGATAAAGCTGCAGGGCTTCGAGCGTATCGTCCACGGAATGGGAGTCGATGAGGCTGAGGAAACGCGCGACGTCGACCCGGTTTTCGGCATCGACGAGCCAGACCGCGCGGGCGTCGGCGGCGAACAGCGTCGCGGCAGTCGGGTGACGGCGAAGGCGCAGCAGCAATTGCCGCAGATTTCCCAGACCCGTCGCCTCGGTCGTCTCCCACAGCAGACTGGCGAGCTGCCGCCGGCTCGCGCGGGCATTTGCGGCAAGCGAGAGATACGCCAGCAACTGCATCCCGCGAGCGGGCATCGGCTGTGGCGCATCTGACGTGACCAAGCCGGCGTTCGCGAGGACGCGGAACATCACAGGCATTGGATTTGGCCCCCCGAGGGGAAGCATACAGGGCGAGGAAAGCCGCGCAAGATGAGGACGTTCGGGCAATCGGCATAATCTGATCGATCTGCCGTAACGGTCGTGTCACGCCCCGGCCGCTAGCCTCCGGCTGTCGACTGGGGACATTCCATGCTGCATGCCGCGATCGAGCGCGAGGACCCTCGCAAACACAGTCCGAGATTTCCGGCCCCCATCGCCGCACAAGCCAGGTCCGGTGGCGGTTTCGACTCCGAAGTGCTTGCGCTGCTGTGCCCCGACTGGCACGACGCCATGCTGGTCGTCGATGCCCAGACGCACGAAGTTGCGTACGCGAATGTCCCGGCACTCGAGATGCTGAAGCGGGGGCACCCGCTGAACGTTACCGGCGGCCGGCTCGAGTTGGGCGTCGTGCACGGCACCGACCAACTCGGTGACGCCCTAAGTCAGATCGTGGCCGCCGACCTGCCGCGCACGTCCCTCATTGTCGACGACCAATCCCATGGCATGACCTATGGCCTGCGCCTGTGCCTGCCGCAGGGGTTCCTGCGCGATGTCCTCCGCCGCAATCTGGCGCGTGGGGATCGGCTGGTCGTGCTCGAAGTCGTGACCGGCAAGATGGCGCTCTCTTTGTCCGACCTCGCGGCGCTCGGCAGCGCCTTCGGCCTGACCTCGGCCGAGCTCAGCGTGTTGTCACTGCTCGCAGAGGGACGGTCGCTCCACGAGATTGCCGAACTGCGCGGCGTCGAACTCGAGACGGTGCGTAACCAGAACAAGAAGCTGCTCGGCAAGACACGCAGCCGCCGCCAGAGCGACCTGGTGAAGCTGGTGGTGGCGCTCTGCGGGCGGGACGGGTTTGTCCCCGAATAGGCGACCGCCCTGATGCGGCCCATCCTTGACCATTTGGTCAAAAAGCTCCACTGTCACGGGCATGAAAATCCTCATTCTGGGCTCGGGCGTCATCGGGACCACCTCGGCTTACTATCTCGCCCGGTCCGGACATGAGGTCACCGTCGTCGACCGCCAACCGGGACCCGGACTCGAGACGAGTTTCGGGAACGCCGGTGAGCTGAGCTATGGCTACGCCTCGCCCTGGGCCGGCCCGGGCATTCCGATCAAGGCGATCAAGTGGCTGCTGATGGTCGACGGGCCGCTGGTCATCAGACCGATGCTCGATCCGCGCATGTGGATGTGGGGCCTGCAGCTCCTCGCCAACTGCACCGAGCGCGCCTATGCCCTCAACAAGTCGCGCATGGTGCGCGTGGCCGAATACTCGCGCGACAAGATGATCGAGCTGCGCGCAGCGACGGGCATTTCGTACGAGGGCCGCGAGCAGGGAACGCTGCAGCTGTTCCGCGAGCAGAAGCAGCTCGACCATATCCACGGCGACGTCGAGGTGCTGAAGCAATACGGCGTGCCCTACGAGGTGCTCGACCCCAAGGCCTGCATCGCCGCCGAGCCGGGATTGGCAACCGCCGCGGTGCCTTTTGTCGGCGCGCTTCGCTTGCCCAACGATGACACCGGCGACTGCAAACTCTTTACCGAGGCGATGTCGAAGTTCGCGACCGACGCTGGAGTGACGTTTCAGTTTGGTACAGACATCCGCGGCATCCGCACCGAAGGCGACCGCGTCACCGGCGTTGTCACCGGCAAGGGCACACTCACCGCCGACACCTATATCGGTGCTCTCGGCAGCTTTACCCCGGCGATGGTGTCGCCCATCGGCATCCGCCTGCCGGTCTATCCGATCAAGGGCTATTCGCTGACCGTCCCGATCGTCGACGAGACGGTGGCACCGGTGTCCACGGTCATGGACGAGACGTACAAGGTCGCCACCACGCGCTTCGATCACCGCATCCGCGTTGGTGGCACGGCGGAGATCGCCGGATGGGACCGCACCCTGAGGGTGCATCGCCGCGGCCCGCTCGAGCGCTCGTTGCGTGACCTGTTTCCACGCGCCGGCGATGTCGGCAAAGCCACGTTCTGGTGCGGGCTGCGCCCGATGACGCCCGATGGTACTCCGGTGATCGGCCGCACCCGCTACGGCAACTTCTACCTCAACACCGGTCACGGAACGCTCGGCTGGACCATGGCGGCAGCCTCAGGCCAGCTCATCGCCGACCTCGTCGGCGGCCGGACGCCCGATATCGACACGGCCGATCTCGACCTCAGCCGCTACCACTGAGCGTGCCGTATATCCGCCCCGGTTGAGTCGGGTCACGCCGTGGGTGGTCTTGGCCCAGTAGACCGGCCGGCGAATGAGCTCGACCGCCGCACGCACTGCGGCAACGGTGTGCAGCAGCCAGTAGAACGGCAGTATGATCTGAATCGGCAGCAGATGCCAGGCGCGCTGGTGGATCAACCCGCTCACCTGGATGGCGAAGGCCCCGCCGTAGCCAGACAGCAGGATCGCCACAGCCGCCCAATCCCAGACGTCGCTCGGCACGAGGCCGACGACCCCCTCCGTCCCGAGCCGCAGGAGCAGCGATGCGACGAACAGCGTGTGAAGGAGCGACGCGAGGATCATCCCGCCCACCAAGACCTCGAAGCCGAGCAAGCCGCGCCAGCCGGCCTCGCGCAGGAACCGCCGCGGCGCGCGATTGTGGACGATGAACGTCTGCATCCAGCCCTTCATCCAACGGGTACGCTGCGCCATCCAAGCGCGCATGGTGAGTGGGGCCTCCTCGAGTGTGCGGCTCGCGATCATTTCTGCGCGCAGGCCGCGGCGCGCGAGGCGCACGCCCAGATCGGCGTCCTCGGTGACATTGAAGGCGTCCCAGCCGCCAATCTCGCGCAGTACCTCCGTCCGGAAATGGTTGCTGGTTCCGCCGAGCGGTACCGGCAGACCCCAGCGCGCAAGGGCCGGCAGCAGACGACCGAACAATCCTGCATATTCGCCGGCGAACAGGGACGTCAGGGCATTCTCGCTGGCGTTCTCGGGCACCAGTTCGGCCTGCAGGCAAGCGACGCGCGGATCGGCGGCAAAGCGGCTCGCCGCGAGCCGAAGCTGGCCGGGATCGGGCACGTCCTCGGCATCGTAGACGACAAGATACTGCCCGCGTGCTAGCGGCAGCGCATAGTCGATCGCCTTGGGCTTGGTGCGCGGCGGTCCATCCGGCACGAGCACCAGGCGGAACATCGGATCGGCCAGGATCTGCTTCACCGCGAGCACCGTGGGGCCGCTGCGCTCCTCGACGACGAACTTCACGTCGAGCTTTTCGGCTGGATAGTCGAGCGCCCGCATCGCCCTCGCGAGCATCGGCACCATGGCCGCTTCATCGCGAAGCGGAATGAGCACGGTGTAGACCGGCAGTTCGGCGTCGCGGAGCAGATCGACGCTCGCAGGTGGCGGTCCAGGCAGGGCGGCGAGCAGGCGCAGCAGGCCAGGCGCCATCAGCAACCCTGCAACCGCAGGTACGAGCAACGGCCTCGCAACGAGCCCCGCGACCATCGCCACAACGATGAGGAGGCCGAAGATCGCAACAAAGCCAATGCGCACACCCAGCGTCAGCTCCTGCGCGGCGCTGGCCTCGGGCCAGAGCTGCGTGATCCGCTGCCGAGCCTGATCCAGCAACTGTGCGTTGGCGGCACGGGCGAGGCCGGCCTCGATGGCGCTCGGCGGGACACAGCGCAGCCGGGCTTTGGTCGCCTCCTCTGCGGACCGCAGGTTCAGCAGTTGGGCGAAGCTCGGCGCGATGAACAGCAGGTCTTTGTCCAACGCCTGCTGCCGGAAGCTGCGGACGTCGCCCAGATGGTCGAGCCGGGCGATGCGGGGCAGCGGCAGCCGGCAGGGTGTCTCGGCGGCAAAGCGCAACCCGGCCCACGACGCTGCGCGGCACCAGACCAACTCACTCCCGAGTCCGAAGCGGTGGGCGCAATAGTCAAGCGGATCGACGCCAAGGCCTTGCGCGTCGATCAGATAGTGCCGCGCGGCGAGATCGGTGCCGCAGTGGTCGGCTAGTATCGCGCGCAATAGCGCGATTGCCTCTTCGGGCTGAGACACCCGCTGCCCCCGCAGCTCGCCTCGGAAAATGTCCTAAGTATCTTTGCGGATATGGAACACCGCGCGCGGCTTCCGCGCAAGCGGCTTTCGCAGGCCTCGCCAGAGCTGGCGAATTGCGCCATAAGCTCGGTCGAGCCGGCCTGGAATTTCGATGCGCGCTTTTTTCGCTTTTGTGCTGCTGCTGTTCGCCACGCCCGCCTTCGCCCAGAACCTCCCTTATCACGCCGATCCGACTGCCCGGGAGCTGGTGCCCAATCTGAGCGCCGTGCCCAACATCCGCTTTCTTACCACTGCGGATTTCCCGCCTTTCAACTATCGCGACAAATCCGGCGAGCTCGTCGGCTTCAATGTCGATTTGAGCCGCGCCATCTGCGCCGACCTCAACATCACCTGCACGATCCAGGCGTGGCCATGGGAGCAGGCCGGCAAGGCGCTGCAGGACGGCCAGGGCGACGCGCTGATCGCCGGCCTCGCCATGACGCGGGAGACCGGGGCGCTCTACGACTTTTCCGACATCTACCTGATGCTGCCGGGTCGCTTCGTGACCCTGAAGGCGGCGGCACAGAATTTCGATCCGCTGAAGCTTGGCGGCAAGGCCGTCGCCGTGCGCAAGGGGTCGGCGCACGAGGAGTTCGTCAAGCGCTACGTGCCGGGCGTGAAGATCGCCGAGTTCGACACCGAGATCGCGGCGCTCGAGGCGGTGCGCGACAAGAAGGCAGACGCCTATTTCGGTGACGCCATGCGCGCAAGCTTCTGGTTCAACGACAATCCGGATTGTTGTGGCTTCGCCGGCCCGCCCTATTTCCGACCGGACCTTTTCGGCGCCGGAATGGCCATTGCCGTTGCGTCTGGCCATGATGCCGTCCGGCAGGCTATCGACTACAGCCTCGCCCGTCTCAAGAAGGACGGCACGCTGGACGAACTGTACCTGCGCTGGTTCCCCGTAGGGTTCTACTGAGCTGGTCGCGGCCGATCGGAACTAGGGGCGCCGGAGCCGCGCCCGAGCCGACGCCTCGATCGCCGCCGCGGTCAGTCCGTCGAGCTCCAGCGTATCGCGGATCATCTCCAATAGCCTCAGCTCTTCCTGCTCGAGCCGCAGGTCGACGGCTGCAATTTCGACCGCCAGAGCGTAGGCGGTGTCATGCAGCCGTTCGGGCAGGGCGCCCAGGATCATCTTGAGCACGTTGTCGAGGTTCGAGCTGTCCTTGATCAGGTCGATCGCTTCGGCCGCGACCTGGCCGAGTTGGTCACGATTGAAATTCTCGAACACCGGCAGGCGCGCGACGAGATTGCCGATGGCTTCGAGCTCGCGATCGCTGACCTGCGCGTCCGATGTGGCGGCGACCACCATCACGTAGATGAGGGCATCCTGGGCGGAGAGGGACATCGGCGGCTCCAAATCGTCAAAATCGGCGTGATACCTAGGTAGACCGTCCGGCTTTGTCCAGCGCCGCGCCATTGACTTTGCGGGCTGAGGTGGGCAACACGGCCCAATTCGCAAAAAAGGTCAGTATTCCCGTGTCGACCGCCCCCGTTCCGCCGCTCGATCCCGCATTCTTCGAAGCCGCCCAGACGGCCAAAGCCTGGCCCTTCGAGGAAGCGCGCAAACTGGTGGCCCGGCTGAAGCAGACCGGCAAGACCGAAGCGCTGTTCGAGACCGGTTATGGTCCCTCGGGCCTGCCGCATATCGGCACCTTCGGCGAAGTGGCCCGCACCACGATGGTGCGCACCGCTTTCCGCCTGCTGACCCGCGACGAGATCCCGACCCGGCTGCTCTGCTTTTCCGACGACATGGACGGCATGCGCAAGATTCCGGAGAACGTGCCCGACCGCGCGTTCCTCGAGCCGCATCTGCACAAGCCGCTGACCAGCGTGCCTGATCCGTTCGGCGGCAACTATCCGAGCTTCGGCGAGCACAACAACGCCATGCTGCGCCGCTTTCTCGATACCTTCGGCTTCAACTACGAATTTGCCAGTGCCACCGAGTACTACAAGTCGGGCCGCTTCGACGCGCAGCTCATCAAGGCCGCCGAGAAGTACGACGCGATCATGGCGGTGATGCTGCCGACGCTCGGGGCCGAGCGACAGGCGACCTATTCGCCATTCCTGCCGATCTCGCCGACCTCCGGCCGCGTGCTCTACGTGCCGATGAAGAAGGTCGATGCAAAGGCCGGCACGGTGACGTTCGATGACGAGGATGGAACGGAAGTTACCTTGCCGGTGACCGGCGGCCACGTGAAGCTGCAATGGAAGCCCGATTTCGGCATGCGCTGGTCGGCGCTCGGCGTCGATTTCGAGATGTTCGGCAAGGATCACCAGACCAACGCGCCGATCTACGACCGCATCTGCGAAATTCTCGGCGGGCGGGCGCCCGAGCACTACGTGTATGAGCTCTTCCTGGATGAAGTCGGGCAGAAGATTTCGAAGTCCAGGGGCAATGGCCTCACCATCGACGAGTGGCTGACCTACGCCTCGCCTGAAAGCCTGGCGCTCTACATGTTCCAGAAGCCGCGGGCGGCCAAGCGCCTGTACTTCGACGTCATCCCGCGCGCGGTCGACGAGTACTACCAGTTCGTCGCAAGTTACAGCGGGCAGGACGCGGCGGCGGCACTGGAGAACCCGGCGTTCCATATCCACTCGGGCAAGGTGCCGGTGGTCGACATGCCGATCACCTTCGGCCTGCTGCTCAATCTTGCATCGGCCGCCAACGCGCACGAGAAGACAGCGCTGTGGAACTACATTTCGCGCCGCCTGCCGGGTGAGACGCCGGCGACCAATCCCGAGCTCGACCGGCTCGCCGACTATGCGGTGCGCTACTTCAACGACGAGGTGAAGCCCACCAAGACCTTCCGCGCCCCGACGGACAAGGAGCGCGCCGCGCTGCAGGATCTGCACGACCAGCTCGCCGGCAAGGAGGCGCTCGACGCCAAGCAACTGCAGGACATCGTCTACGCTGTCGGCAACACCCACAAGTTCGAGCCGCTGCGCGACTGGTTCGGCGCCATCTATGGGGTGCTCCTCGGGGCCGAACAGGGGCCGCGCTTTGGTTCGTTCATCGCGCTCTACGGCGTCAACGAAACGCGCAAGCTGATCGAGGATGCCCTCGCCGGCAAGCTGGTGAAGGAGCCCGCCGTCTAAAGGTGGGCGTTGAGAAAGGCCACGGTCTCGCCGAAGGCGAGGTCGGCGGCGGTGCGGTCGTATTCCGGCCGGTCCGGTTCGGCGAACCAGTGCTTCGTGCCCGAATGCGTGATCACCACGCCGGCGTTTGCCGCAGCAAGCGCCTCGGCCATGTCGCGCTGTTCCGCCGGACCATCGAAGGCATCGCTCTCGGCGAAATGCGCCAGCACTTTGGTGTGGCCGGTTGTGAAGTTGCCGACATGCGCCGCGTAATAGACCACGAGCGCTCGCAGCGCAGCCGTCTCCGGCCCGATCAGGCGCAGCAGCTGGAACCCGCCGAACGAGAAGCCGACCGCGCCCAGGTTGGGCGACGTCACCGCGGGATGGGCACCGAGCTCGCCGAGCGCGGCGCGGAGCTTGGCCACGGCCTGCTGCCAATGCGAGTCGACGAGTGCTTCGGCCGCCGACGGTTCGGTCGCCACCGCGCCGTCGAACAGATCGGGCAGGCCGACCACGAACCCCTGCTGAGCGATCGCCGCGCCATAGTCGCGGATGGTTCGGTTCAGCCCCCACCAGGGATGGACGACCAGCACGCCGCGCCCCCGGCCGCCGGTTGGGAGCAGCACGTCCATCACTGGCTCGCCCAGATGATGCGCGCGATCCACTCGACATCGCTCATGTCGACGAGCCGCGGTGCATGGGCGGGGTTGAGGGAGTGGAGCTCGATGATGTTGGCGGTCTGCCGCGCCAGGATCTTGGCCATCACCTCGCCGTCCTTGGTCTTGACCACCACGCGGTCGCCGCGCCGCACCTGCTCGTTGCGTGACACCACGATACGGTCGCCGTCGCGATAGAGCGGTAGCATGGAATCGCCGGTGACCTCGAGCGCGTAGATGCCGGGCTCACCCGGCGCCGGCAGCTTCACCTCATCCCAGCCTTCTCCGATCGGGAACCCCGCCGCATCGAAGAAACCGCCGGCGCCGGCCTGCGCCAGGCCGAGCAGGGGCACGGTCGCGCCGATCGCGTTCTGCGACGCCGTCTGCAGATACGCGCCGCCGGCACTGAGGAAGCCATCGAAGCTTTCGCCGGTGGCCTCCAGCAGCTTGGCGATGCTCTCGGTCGACGGCCAACGCTCGCGTCCGTCGCGGCTCACCCGCTTGGAGCGGTTGAAGGCCGTTGGGTCGAGCCCGGCGAGCTTCGCCAGCCCCGACGGCGTGAAGCCGTGGCGCGTGGCAAGGGAATCGATGGCATCCCAAATGGCGCTGTGCGACAGCATAACCGCACCGTTTGAGGAAAATAGTCTCCTGGTGGAGACAGAAGTCCTATGTATTAGCCCTTGCTTGCCTGGCTGTAAAGCCTTTGCCTCCCTGGCCCGGGACAGTTAAGCCTGCCGGCCATGACCGAACAGACGCCCGAATTCATCTACAAGATCGTCACCCGCTCCGCCTTCGAGGCGGCTCGTTCGGCGGGCGTATTCCCCCGGATGCCGATCGACGGAAAGGACGGCTTCGTCCATTTCTCGACGGCGCCGCAGCTCGGCGAAACCCTGCGGCTGCATTTCAAGGGGCAGAGCGATCTCGTGGTCTTTGCGGTCCGTTCCGCCGACCTGGCCGATCTGCGCTGGGAGGCTTCGCGCGGCGGCCAGCTCTTCCCGCATGGCTACGGCAGGTTACCACCGACCGCCGTCGGCCGGCAGGTGGTTGTCTCGGTTCCCGCCGACGGCAGTGTGAGCCTGCCGGATTGGATCAGATGATCCTGTCGGGGCTGTCGCCGCTCCTGCGCATGCCGCTGCTTGCCGGGCTGACCCGCGACAGCTTGTTGCGCATGGACCCCGAGACCGCCCACGCGGCGACCATCAATGCGCTGCGCCTCGGCCTCGCTCCGCAGCAGGACGATCCCGACCCGCCCGAGCTCAGAACGACGCTCGCCGGCCTCGAGCTCAGCAATCCCGTCGGCATGGCGGCCGGCTTCGACAAGAACGGCGATGTGCCGCGGCCGCTGGCGCTGATGGGCTTCGGCATGGTCGAGGTGGGCACGGTTACGCCGCTCCCGCAGTCGGGCAATCCGAAGCCACGGCTGTTTCGCATCGGCGGCGCCGAGGGCGTCGTCAACCGCATGGGCTTCAACAATGACGGGCACGACGAGGTCTATCGCCGGCTGAGCGGCGTGCGTGTTCCGGCGGCGCTCGGCGTCAATATCGGGGCCAACAAGGCCAGTGCGGATTTCACCGCCGACTACGCCAAGGGCGTGGCCCGCTTCGCCCGGCTCGCCGACTACCTGACAGTGAACGTCTCATCGCCGAACACGCCGGGTCTTCGCGACCTCCAGCAGGAAGATGCGCTGAAGCGACTGCTCGACGCCGTGCTGACGGTGCGCGCGAAGGCGCCGGTGCGCGTCCCGGTGTTCCTCAAGCTCGCGCCCGATCTCGACGAGGCAGCGATGGACGGCATCGCGCGCGTCATTGCGACCACCGATCTCGACGGCCTCATCGTGTCCAACACCACCATCACCCGCGATGGCGTCGTGGGAATGGAAAACGCCAGCGAGCCCGGCGGCTTGTCCGGCAAGCCGCTGTTCGAACTCGCGACCCGCCGCCTCGCGCAGATGCGGCAGCGCACCAGCCTGCCGATCATTGGCGTCGGCGGCATTCATTCGCCGGAGACGGCGATCGAAAAATTCCGCGCCGGTGCCAATGCCGTCCAGCTCTATTCGGCGCTTGTGTTCGGCGGCCTCGACCTGCTGGAACGCATCAAGCGCGGACTTGTGGCGGCGGTGCGCAAAGACGGTAGGCGCAACATTGCAGACCTCGTCGGGACCGGGACCGCCGAGTGGGCCTCAGGCAAATAGCGCCGGCCGCCGCCGCTCCAGCGACCACCAGTAGAAGCCGCCGCGCGCAATGAACCAGAGGTGCAGCGCCATCCAGAGGCCGAGATTGCCGAACGGTACCTTAAGCACACTTGCCGCGATCACGAATACCACCAGCGAAGCCACCATGCCGTTGCGCATGGCGGCATTCTGGGTGAGCCCGATCAGGATGCCGTCGTAGACGAAAGCCGGCATGAAGATCAGCGAGGCGAGCGCCGCGATCCAGAGATAGCTGTGCGCCGCCTGCCGCACCGCGTCGTTCGTCGTCATCAGCCCGATCAGCGCGTCGCCGCCAAGATACCAGACGAGCCCCAGCCCGAGCGAAATGATGAAGCCGGACTGGAACGACAGCCGGTATGCCGCATCGAACGCCGGTCGCCAATTGGCACCGAGCGCCTTGCCGCTCAGCTGCTCGGCCGCCTGCGCGACGCCGTCGAGGAAGTACGCGACGATCATCAGCTGGTTGAGCAGCACGGCATTGGCCGACAGCTGAACCTCTCCCATGCGCGAGCCCTGCGCCGCGAACCAGGCATAGGCCGCCATCAGCGATGCCGAGCGGATCATCAGATCGCGGTTGAGCCCGACCAAGCGCTTCAGCGCCGCGACCTCGCGCAGCTCCCCCGGCGCGATACGCGACAGCAGCGCGCGCAGGCCGCCGAAATGCCGGACGAAGAGGAAGAGGCCCATGAGCGATGCGACGACTTCGCCGAGCAGCGTTCCGAAGCCGGCGCCGGCGACGCCCCAGTGAAAGACGAAGACGAACACGATGCACGAGACGATGTTGACCCCATGCAGCAGGATCTGCAGCGACATCCCGACGGTGGCTGCGGCGCGTCCGTAGAACCAGCCGAGCATCACATAGTTGAGGAGCACGAACGGCGCGCCCCAGATGCGGATGTAGAAGTAGAGCGACAGCGCCTGCTTCACGCTGTCGTCGGGGGCAAGTGCCAGCGTGGCGATCCAGAAGATCAGCGGGCTGAGCACGATCATCGCCACGCCGATGATGGCGCCGAGGACGATCGCCCGGCTTGCATGCAGCAGCCCCTCGCGTGGATCCTGCGCGCCGACCGACTGTGCCGTGAGGCCCGCGGTCCCCATCCTCAGGAAGAAGGCGAGCGAGAACAGGAAATCGAACACCAGCGCGCCGAGCACGAGACCACCGAGCAGGGCGGCATCTCCCAGCCGCCCGATCACCGTGATGTCGGTGAAGCCGACGAGAGGCTCGGTGATGAAGGCAAGCGAGGCGGGAATCGCGATGCGGAACACATCGCGGTTCGTCACCGTGAACGGAAAGCTCGGACGCGGTGTCATCAGGCGCTCGTGACGAGCTCGATGGCGACGTCGGCTCGCGGTTTCGACCGTACCACGAGATCGTAGTTCGGCAGGTCGGTGCGCTCGATGTGGGCGCGGTTGCGTTCCTCGGTGAAGAGGCCTTCCTCGGCGTGCCGCTTCAGCAGCCGGGTACGGACAATCTCACGGTCGAGGCCGATGTAGATCGCGCGGTCCAGCAACGGCTTCACCCGCCACCAGGGCGCGGTGGCAAGCAGGAGGTAGTTGCCCTCGACCACCAGCAGCCGCGTTTCGGCCGGCACCGTGAATGCGTCCTCCACCACGTCCTCGATCTTGCGCGAATAGCCCGGCCCGCTCATCGGTCCGGTCGCTGCCTTGAGCGCGATGAGGAAATTGGCGAAGTCACCCGCCTCGAAGGTGTGCGGCGCGCCCTTGTCGGCCACTGTGCCGAGCGCTTCGAGCTTGGCGTGCTTCATGTGGAAACCGTCCATCGGCACATAGGCCGCGACCGGTCCGAGGTCCGCGACGAGCTTCTGTGCCAGCGTCGACTTGCCGACGCCTGGCCCGCCCGCAATGCCAAGTGCCCGCCGGCCGGGCAGGGCGAGCAGCGCCTCCGCTTCGCGGTGAAGAAGCTCGAGAGCCGCCTCGGGCGTGAGGAACAGGGTCTGGGGTTCCATATTCATTCGCGCACGACCACGTTGTCATTCCCGCGCAGGCGGGAATCCAGCGCGATGGCACCGCGAGCACGGTGCAGGGGGTAACTCCTACTGGATTCCCGCCTGCGCGGGAATGACACTGTTGGTGATGCCATGTGCTGCGGGCTAGGATCGGTGCATGCAAAAGCTGCTCATCCTCCAGTCGCTCTGGGCCATGCAGAACCTTCGCTCCGGCTCGGACGCGACACTGCGCGAAAACATCGCCCGGATCGTCGGCGCTGGTTTCGACGGCTTCGGCTCGCTCTGGATCGACCGCGACGGCGCACGCGAAACCGCTGCCGTCGCGCGCGACCACAACCTGATCGTCGAGGGTCTGGCACTGCCCGACTCGATCGATGCCCTGAAGCCGGCGCTGGAGTGGGGCACCGAGTTCGGCCTGCACCATCTCAACGTGCAGCCCAATTTGCGCCCGCGAAAGCTGAGCGAGGCCATCGCCACCCTCGAAGGCTGGCGGCGGCTCGCCGCCGAAGTGGATTTCGCGGTGAACATCGAGACA
>JBQCIY010000147.1:0-43051 GCA_051953275.1 Devosia sp.
TATGGTGGTCCCGTCGGCGGCGACGACGCCCCGCCCAAGTTCTATTCGGGCGAATGCGCGATCTATATGAACTCGTCGGGCTCGCGCGCGGCCGTGCTGCAGAACTCCAAGTTCAACGTCGGCTTCGGCTTCCTGCCCTACTACGGCGACGTCAAGGGCGCGCCGCAGAACACGATCATCGGCGGCGCCACGCTCTGGGTACTGCAGGGCCATACGCCTGACGAATACAAGGGTGTGGCGGACTTCTTCAAATACCTGAGCACACCGGCCGTGCAGGCCGACTGGCACCAGTTCTCGGGCTACCTGCCGATCACTCAGGCCGCCTACGACCTCGGCCAGCAGCAGGGCTACTACGCCAAGAACCCGGGGTCGGACGTGGCGATCAAGGAGATTACGCTCAACCCGCCGACTGAGAATTCTAAGGGCCTGCGCTTCGGCAATTACACCCAGATCCGCACCATCGAGGACGAGGAGTTCCAGAACCTGCTGTCGGGCAAGAAGACCGCCCAGCAGGCGCTCGACTCGGTGGTCCAGCGCGGCGACGATCTGCTGCGCCAGTTCCAGTCGGCCAACCAGTAACCGCCTTCGCAGCCCGCGCTAAAGCGCGGGCTGTCTCCCGCCCATGCAGTCCAAGCGCACTGTCTTCCCGCACCGCGTGCTGCCCTATCTGCTGCTCCTGCCGCAGATGGCGATCACGGTTGTCTTCTTCTTGTGGCCGGCGGGCGAGACCGCCTGGTCGTCGGTGCTGCGGGAAGATCCATTCGGGCTCAAATCGAGTTTCGTGTGGTTCGAAAACTATGTTCGTCTGGCCCGTGACCCGAACTATCTCGGCTCCTTCGGCACGACCGCAATCTTTGCGGCGAGCACCGCCGTCGTCTCGATCGGCGTGGCGCTGATCCTGGCGCTCGCCGTCGACCGCACCATCCGGTCGGCAAGCATCTACACCACGCTCATCGTCTGGCCCTATGCGGTGGCTCCAGCGGTCGCTGGCGTGCTGTGGTGGTTCATGTTCAACCCCACGATCGGCATCCTGACCTACCTCATCCGGGGCACCGGCTACGACTGGAACCATCTGCTACACAGCACCGACGCCATGATCCTCGTGGTGTTGGCGGCGAGCTGGAAGCAGGTGAGCTACAACTTCCTGTTCTTCGTGGCCGGCCTGCAGTCGATCCCGATGTCGCTCAAGGAGGCGGCCGCCATCGACGGCGCCGGTCCCCTCAAGCGCTTCTGGACCATCGTCTTTCCGCTGCTTTCGCCCACGACCTTCTTCCTGCTCGTGGTGAATGTCGTCTATGCGATGTTCGACACCTTCGGCATCATCGATGCGACCACGGCCGGTGGACCGGGCGGAGCCACCAACATCCTCGTCTATAAGGTGTACCAGGATGGCTTCGTCGGCCTCAACCTCGGCTCGTCGGCAGCGCAGTCGGTCATCCTGATGGTCATTGTCATCGCGCTGACGGTCGTGCAGTTCCGCTACATCGAGCGGAAGGTAGAGTACTGACGATGGTCGAAAACCGTCCCGTGCTCGATTTCATCTGCCACCTGATCCTTATTGCCGGCGTCGTGGTGGTCATTTTCCCGGTGTACCTGGCGGTGATCGCCTCGACGCACGGGCCGTACGACTTCATGTCAGGACTCGTGCCGCTCCTGCCCGGCTCGCAGGCCGTCGAGAACTATTCGGTGATGCTGGGTACCGGCATTTCGAGCTCGGGCACGCCGCCGGTGTGGCCGATGCTGCTCAACAGCCTGGTGATGGCACTGGGCGTCGCCATCGGCAAGATCGTGATCTCGATCCTTTCGGCCTTCGCCATCGTTTATTTCCGCTTTCCGTTCCGCTCGCTGGCGTTCTGGCTGATCTTCATCACGCTGATGCTGCCGGTCGAAGTTCGCATCCTGCCGACCTACAAGGTCGTGGCGGATCTGGGCATGCTGAACTCCTATCCTGGGCTCATCATCCCGATTATCGCCTCGGCGACCGCAACGTTCCTCTTCCGCCAGTTCTTCCTGACCATTCCGGACGAGCTCCTCGAGGCCGCACGCATCGACAGCGCCGGGCCGCTCAGGTTCTTCTGGGACATCCTCTTGCCGCTGAGTCGCACCAACATCGCCGCGCTGTTCGTGATCCTGTTCGTCCTCGGCTGGAACCAGTATCTGTGGCCGCTGCTGGTTACGACCGATCCCGGCTACTACACGGTCGTCATGGGAATCAAGCGCATGGCGACGGTGGCCGAGTCCTTCCCGCAGTGGAACCTCGTTATGGCGGCGGTGGTGTTGGCCTTGCTGCCGCCGGTCATTGTGGTGATTGCAATGCAGCGCTTCTTCGTCAAAGGCCTGGTGGAGACCGAAAAGTAATGGCGTCGATCGAGCTCAAGGGCGTGTCGAAAACCTATCCCGGCAATGTCCAGGCGGTCAGCGGGATCGACCTCAGCATCGCCGACGGCGAACTGGTGGTACTCGTCGGCCCCTCCGGCTGCGGCAAGTCGACCCTGCTGCGTATGATCGCCGGCCTCGAAGCCATTACCGATGGAACGGTTTCGATTGACGGCCGCGTCGTCAACAAGGAAGAACCGGCCGAGCGAGACATCGCCATGGTGTTCCAGAACTACGCCCTCTATCCACATATGACGGTGCGTCGGAACCTCGAATATGGCCTCAGGAACCGTGGCACGCCGCGCGACATCGTAAACCAGCGCGTCGCCGAGGCGGCGCGCGTCCTCGAGATCGAGCCGCTGCTTGACCGCCGGCCGCGTCAGCTTTCCGGCGGACAACGACAGCGTGTCGCGATGGGTCGCGCCATCGTGCGCCAACCCAAGGCCTTCCTGTTCGACGAACCGCTCAGCAACCTGGACGCCAAGCTGCGCGGCCAGATGCGCATCGAGATCAAGAAGCTGCAACGCACGCTCCGTACGACCAGCGTTTATGTCACGCATGACCAGCTCGAGGCGATGACGCTGGCCGACCGCCTGGTGGTGATGAACGCTGGGCGGATCGAGCAGGTGGGCAGCCCCACCGAACTTTATGATCGGCCTCAGACGCAGTTCGTTGCGGGCTTCCTCGGCTCACCGCCGATGAATTTCATTCCCGTCGCCGATCTGGCAACCGGAGAGGCGGCCGAGATCCAGCGGCGCGCTCCGGGTGTATCGGTCGTCGGCGTTCGCCCCGATGGGTTTTCGCTCACCAGCGGTGAGGGCGGGCTAGCGCTGCGCGCGCGCCTTGCCTTGATCGAACCGGTGGGCGCAGAGAGCCATCTCTATTTTTCCTGGGGCCGGCACACGCTTATTGCCGCAGTGCAGGGGCGACCAAACGTCGTTGAGAACGAGGAGGTCACGCTTACGGTCGCCCCACCCCGTCTTCACTGCTTCGGTAGCGACGGGCGGCGCCTCGAGAGCGCGTAGAGAACTAGCCTTCCCTACACGGCGGATGAGTAGACCTCGTCTGGCCCCGCCGCCTCAGCGCATCCGCTTGTCGCGCCCGTAAAGCAGCAGCATCAGCACGATGATCGCGCCATAGATGATCTGGCGGCCGAACTCGGCCATCTGCATGACGCTCAGGATCGATTGCAGCAGCGTGATGAGGATGACGCCGGCGATCGTGCCGATATATGAACCGCGTCCCCCGAGGATCGAGGTGCCGCCAAGGACGACCGCGGCGATAGCCGGCAGAAGGTAGGCATCCCCCATTGCCTGCGCCGCTTTGCCGCCGTAGCCGGCAAGAAGGACGCCCCCAAGGGCCGCAAGGCCCCCGCAAAGGGAAAAGGCGATCATCACTACCCGCTGAGTTGGCACGCCGCTCAGATATGCTGCCGTCTCCCGGTTGCCGATACCATAGACCGACCGGCCGAAACTCGTTCGCGAGAGGACGAAGACCGCGAGGGCGCCGACCACGACCCACACCAGAACGGCGTTCGGAATGCCCAGGGTGGATTGCGCGGCCAGCAGCTTCATTGCCGGCGAAGCAGAGTCCTGCGGGGCAAAACCGCCGGTGTAGGCCACCATCAACCCCTGCGCCACAGCATTGACGGCCAGCGTTATGATCATTGACGGGATGCGGAGGTAGGCAACCGCGAAGCCGTTGACGAGGCCGATCGCGAGGCCGCAGAAGATACCGAAGGGAATGGCGAGAGCCTCTCCCGCGGGACCATAGCTCACCGCCGCACACCCCATCATAGCCCCCAGGGTCAGCGTCCACGGCACGCTCAAGTCGATCTGACCCAGAAGGATCACCAGCATCATCCCCGTGGCGATGATGCCGAGGAACGAGCCCACCTTGAGTTGCTGCAGCAGATATTCGGGCGACAGGAAGTTGGGTGAATAGAGGCTGCCCAGCAGCAGCAGCACGATGATGCAGCCGAAGGCTGTCACCACCGGCATGTTGAGCTGGTCGCGCCAAGAGCGCGTCTTCAGCGGGACGGTCGAGACAGTGTCGGTCATGGTCCCCTCAATTGAAAAGCTCAAGCCGGTTGCGCACCTGGAACAGGCGGGCGGAACCGACCGACACGGCGAGCAGCAGTACCACGCCCTGGAACAGTGGCTGCCAGAGCGGGTCGAGATTGAACACGAACAGCAGGTCGCCGATGGCCCGGAAGGCAAGGGCGCCGAAGATCGCGCCAACCGCGCTGCCGCGACCACCGAACAGCGACACCCCGCCCAAGACCACTGCGGCGATCGAAAACAGCGTGTAAGTGCCGCCGTTGGAGGCCGACGCCTCCCCCGAATAAGTGAAGAAGGTGAGAAAGACGCCGCCCATCGCCGCGAACGCGCCCGCGAGGACGTAGGCAAGGAATTTCGCGCGCCGGATGGGCATGCCGGACATGTAGGCGGCAACCTCCGATGACCCGGCGGCGTAGGTCGCCCGCCCGATCTCTGACCGCCGCCACGGAATCCAGATGACGAGGACCAGCACCGCCAACAGCACAAGGCTTGCGGGAATGACGCCAAAGAGCTTGCCGGTGAGGGCATCGGCGAGGTCGGAGTTGAAGTCGGCCGACGTCCCGGGGAAGGGTCTCATCCACAAGGCGAGCCCGAAGAACACCGCACCGGTTGCGATCGTAACGACGATCGGCTGCAGGCGCCCGAAGATCACAATCAGCCCGTTGACCGCACCGCAGATCGCGCCCACGGCTACCACCGCGAGGGCGCCCAGGATAGCCATGGGCATGGAGCCCGCGACAATGTAGGAGGCAAGGCAGTTGCCAAGTATGAACACCATGCCCACCGACAGATCGATGCCTGCGGTCAAGACGACGAACGTCTGCGCCATGGCCACCAACGCCAGCAGCACACCTTTGTTCGCGGCGGTCTGCACCACGTCCCCCACCGTGTCGACGGTGAAACCGCCGTTTGCGATGGCGGGATGGTTGACGACATAGATCGAGAACATCACCAGAAAGATGACAAGTGCGAGCAGCGTCCCTCGCTGGCCCGCAAACCAGAAGCGGAACTCGCTCATGCCGTGGCCGGCGTCAGGGTCGCCGCTCCCTCGTCGGTCCGAGTGTCGATGGACAGCGCGCTCGCAATCAGTGCCCGCTCGGTGATGTCGCCACCCACCAGCGTCCGCCGCACCGCGCCGTCATACATCACCAGCACCTTATCGCAGCAGCCGATCAGCTCGTCATAGTCGGTCGAATAGAGCACGATCGCCGCCCCCTCATCGGCCAGGCGACGCAAGAGCAGGTAGATTTCCTGCTTGGTTCCAACGTCGATACCGCGCGTCGGATCGTTGAGCAGGATGATGCGCGGCCGCCGCATCAGCCATTTGGCGATCACCAGCTTCTGCTGGTTGCCGCCCGAAAGCGATCCGGCAGGCACCGCGATGCCATCGGTCTTGATGGCCAGGAGCCTGATCATCTCGTCGATCGCGCGGCGTTCGACCCCGCGGTCGATGACGCCGGCGCGCGAGAACATCGACATCGCGGCAAAGCTCAAATTGTCCCGCACCGACATCGGCAGCATCAGGCCTTCGGTCTTGCGGTCTTCAGGAATGAGCGCCATGCCGACACGGTCGGCGCGGGCCTGGCGCGGCGATTTGAGCGACACCGGCACGCCATCGACTTTGACCTGCCCCGAGGTGCCACGCAGAACGCCGAACAGCGCCAGCAGCAGCTCGCGCTGGCCTTGGCCGTCGAGCCCGCCAAGCCCGACCACTTCGCCGGGCTTGAGCGTGAAGGACACGCCGTTGAGTCGAGGCGCCCAGGTGAGGCTGTCGACTTCGAGCACCGGCTTGATCGTTTCCGCCTTTGGCACCGGCTTGGGCGGAAAGACGTTGTGATACTCGCGGCCGATCATGAGCTCGACCACCTGTTCGTCGCTCTTGCTGCCGGCTGCGTAGGATTCGATGTTACGACCATTGCGGAATACTGTGCAGGTGTCGGCAAGCTCAGCGATCTCATGCATTCGATGCGAAATGTAGAGCAGCGCTATGCCTTCGTCGCGCAGGCGCTTCAGCACCTCGAACACGGTCTTGACGTCACTCGCGGTGAGCGCCGAGGTCGCTTCATCGAGAATGAGAATACGCGGCTTCCGCGCCAGCGCCTTGGCGATCTCGACGATCTGCCGACGGCTGAGCGGCAGGTCACGCACCAGCGTTGAAGGGTGAATATCGCCACCACCGGCACGCTTGAGCGCCTCCTCGGCGAGCTTGCGCTGTGCTCTCCGGTCAATCATGCCAAAGCGCTTGGGCGGATTGGACGCGATGATGTTATCGCCGACACTGAGTTCCGGGATCAGCGACAGCTCCTGGAAGATGCAGACGATGCCGGCGGCATTCGCCGCCGCGGGATCGGCAAAAGTCACTTCGCGTCCATCGAGCAGCATGCGCCCCTCGTCGGGCGCCACAACCCCACTCATGATCTTGATGAGAGTGGATTTACCGGCACCGTTCTCGCCCAGGATGGCGTGAACCTTTCCGGCCTCGACGGTCAGCTCGGCATTTTCCAGAGCCCGCACGCCGCCGTAGCGCTTGGAGATCCCTTCCATGCGGAAGAGCGGTTCGGAAGTGGGCATCAGACGTCCTCAAGGAAGATCAGCCGCAGGGAAGCATATCCCCTGCGGCCACGGATGCGAGAGGGCGATTAGTTCGACGAGTTGTCCTTGCTCTGCCCCATGATTTCCTGCGCGGTGAAGTTGATCCCGCAGGTGGGGAAGGCATTGCCCACAAAGAAGTTATCCGACTGGTCGGCGTAGTAGTTCTCGCCATCCTTGAAGTCCGGATCGGAGACCACCGCGAGCGGCAGTTTCACGGACTGCGGGATGACCTTGCCTTCGAGCGCATCGATCGCCGTCTTGATGGCCACAGCCACCTGCGCCGGGCCGGTGCCGGCCGACGTGCAGACGAGGCCGTCCTTGGCATGCGCGCCGCAGGCTTTGCGGAAGCCGTTTTCGGTCTCGCCGGCGAACGGCACCCACGGATGCTTGGCATCGGTCATCGCCTGCACAACGCCAGTATCGCCGCCCTGCGCGGTAATGCCGTCGAAGTGGCCCTGCACTGCGATCGCATCGGCGGTCGCCTTCTGCGCGGTGCCGTCGTCCCATTTGCCGACGACCTCGACGACGTTCCACTTCTTGCCCGATGCATCGAGCACCTTGTGGATGCCGTTGTGACGATCGGTGTCGACCGAGGTCCCGGCGACGCCGCGAACTTCGAGCACCTTGCCGCCATTCGGGATGTGATCGACCAGCCACTTGCCCCAGAGTTCACCGAGGCCTTCCTGGTCGACATTGACGTTGATGTCGTCGGTGGTGTTGAGGATGTTGTCGAACGCCACGAGCACCACGCCCTTGTCCTTCGCGCGCTTGATCACCTGCGCGAAGGCTTCAGGGTTCTGGGCGTCGGTGACAATCGCGTCGTAGCCGCTGTCGATGAAGTTGTTGATCGCCGAGATCTGCGCGGCGACGTCTTCGCCGGTCGAGACGACCTTGAACTCCTTGATGTCCTTGGCGACGTCGGGCTGCGCGGCATAGGCCTTGGCCGTCTGGATCATCTGAATGCGCCAAGTGTTGGCGATGTAGCCATTGGCGAGGGCAATCCGGAACGGACCTTTCTTGGCCGGATACTGCACGAACTTCGTGTCGGCCGCCCATGGCACGTAGCACTGAGGATCAGCCGATGGACCCGAAACGATCGCCGGGCCGGCGGCCATTGACGGACCGACGGCAAGCGCCATCAGCACACCCGCGGCAACGCCTGCCGCAAGATTCAGAAGCAGAGTCGATTTCAAGATTGTCCTCCCTCGGGTTTCCCGAATTCACTCGGTGGCGGAGGAATTTAGCCAAGTCTTCGCCGTCGATGAGCCACGTCGTTGTCCGTAACCCAAGCGCGCGTTATGCCAGGCCTTCTCACTCCCCGACATCGACGCTAGGGACAAATGAAAGCGCTGTCAATTGCAATTGGAAGCGCTATCAATGCTGGACGTGGCGGGGGAAGTGACTATGAGGAGGACCAGCCATCGGGGGGTAAACGTGAACGCCAGACGCCGTGCGACCTTGTCCGATGTCGCCCGGCGCGCAGGCGTGAGCCCAGTCACGGTTTCCCGTGCCATCCGCCACCCGGAGATGGTCAGCGAGGACTTGCGACGGCGCATCGACGATGCGGTGCGCTCCCTCAACTACATCCCGAACAACCTCGCGAGCGCATTGGCCTCGACCAAGACCCACATCGTGGGCGTCATCGTTCCGTCGCTGACCAATGGCGTGTTCGACGACTATCTCGGCGCCATTCAGGATGTCCTCAACCCGGCCGGCTTCGAAGTGCTGGTGCTCAACGTCCGCTACTCGGAGATCGAAGAGGAAAAGGCGATTGCAGCCTTACTCGGCTATCATCCTGAGGCGATGATCGTCGCCGGCACCGACCAGACCGAGCGCTCGCGCGACCTGCTCAGTCATGCCGGCGTGCCCGTGGTGCAGACGATGGATGTGACGGATGCACCCATCGACCTCAACATCGGACTCGACCACGAGGCGGCCGGCGCCGCCGCCGTGCGCTACCTCTACGAGCTGGGCCATCGCAAGATCGCGCATCTGACGGCGCGCGCCGATCCCCGTGCTCGTCGCCGCCATGCCGGATACCAACGGCAGATGGATGAATATGGTCTACCGACGGCCGGTCTCATTGCGGCCTCACCGCGCCCTTCCGACGTGGCGATGGGCGGCGAACTGTTCACCGAGGTGCTGACGGCGGTGCCGGGGGTGAGCGCCGTGTTCACCTGCAATGACGATCTCGCCCTTGGAACCTTGTTCGAGTGTCAGCGCCGCGGCATCCATGTACCGGAAGACCTGGCCATCATAGGCTTCAATGACCTCGATTTCGCAGCGGTGGCCGTACCTCCACTGAGCTCCGTCTCTACCGAGCGGCGCAAGATGGGGACCTGGGCCGCCGAAGTCGTTTTGGAGGTCATCCGCGGGTCCGGCAAGCGGCCGCAGCAGGCCAGCATCGATGTTGGCTTTTCGATCCAGCGGCGCGGCAGCACGGCTCCGCGACGATTTTCGTCGGCAATCACAGCGCCAGCCAAAGCGTGACGCGGCGCTCGAAACGTCCGGATGCGAGTTATCCCTTCACTGCCCCCTGAAGGAGAGCCGCGACGAACTGCTTTTGAAAGATCACGAACAACACGACCGTCGGGGCAATGATGATCAGCGCACCGGCGCAAAGCAGTGGGATGTTGGTCCCCCATTGGCCCTGGAACGCGCCCAGGGCGCCGGCCATCGTTCGTTCAAGCGGCACCTCGACCAGCACGATCGGCAGCAGGAACTGGTTCCACGTCCACAGGAACTGGAGGATGGCAAGGGAGAGAATAGCCGGGCGGGCGATCGGCACCTGCACCAGCCAGAACTGCTGCCAGGCGCTTGCTCCATCGATCGATGCGGCTTCCCCCATCTCGTCGGGCACATTCACGAAATGGGCTCGCATCCAGTAAACCGAGAACGGCATATAGAGGCCGATCAGCGGCAGGATGATCGCGAGTTTGGTGTTGAGGATGCCAAAGGTCTTTACCTCGTAGTAGAGCGGCGTGATGATCCCTTCGAACGGCAGCGTCAGGCCAAGCACGAAGAGCAGGTAGACCACCGTGCTTCCCTTGGGGGCCAACTTGGCGATGCCGAACCCCGCCATCGTGCCGATCAGCACCGAGATCGGCACGACGCCCAGCGCGATGATCGTGCTGGACAAGAGCAGCTGATCCATGTGGGCAGCCTCGAAGGCGTCGACGAAGTTCTGCCACTGCGGATTGGCGGGCCATTGCAGACCCGGCGGATAGGTGCCCGATGGTGCGAGCGCCGCCGAGAACATTGTCACGAACGGCATCAGTGTGACGACCATCAGCCCGACGAGGATGGTTCGCGCAGTCAGCGCGCCGACGGGCAGCACGCGTGAGCGGTCACGGTCTCCGGTCGCTTCTGTCATTGCAACGCTGGTCACTTCGATTGCCGCGTAAGCCACTGAATGGGGAGTACGCAAAGGATCACCAGCAGCATGAGGACGACCGCGAGCGCAGAGGCGAGTCCCACCTGTCGATGGGCGAAAGCGAGACGGTAGATCTCAAGGCCCGGAACCGTGGTCTGGAGGCCGGGACCGCCGCCAGTCGCGATATAGACAATGTCGAAACTCGCGAGCGCCGCAATGACCGTCACGGTGACGCACACGCCGATTTCCTGGCGCAGGCCCGGCAGCGTGATCCAGCGAAACTCGTCCCACGCGGTCGCGCCATCGATCTTCGCGGCTTCGTACAGATTCGGATCGATCCGGGCGATACCCGTCACGAGGAGCATGGTGCATAGACCCAGCAGCACCCAGGCGCCAATCAGGCCAACGGCGGGAAGCGCGAAATCGAAATCGCCGAGCCAACCGCGGGTGATGCTGCCCAAACCAATGAGACTGAGCGCCTGATTGACGACGCCGTTACTTGCCAGCATCCAGCTCCAGGCGATGCCGGCTGCGACCAACGGGATCACTTGCGGAATGAAAAGGACGGTGCGCGCAGTCGCTCCAAAGCGCCCGCCAAGATGATTGCGGATCGCCGAGGCGACGCCCAGGCCGATCGCCACCGGGATGATGGTAAAATAGACGACCAGTTGAAAGGCGTTGCCCAGAATTTGCAGGAAATCAGACTCACTCAGCACCACAAGGTAGTTGCTGAGACCTTTGAACTGCGCCTTGCCGATGCCGTCCCAGCGCAGCAGCGAGTAGTAGAGCGACATGCCGATCGGGACGAGCACGAACGTTGCATAGAAGGCGAAGGCGGGCGCGATGAAGGCCCATGCAACCAGGACGGTGCGTTTCCCGACCGAAGCCGAGATCCGCACCTGCCTGGAGCGATGGCCATCAACGAGAGCCATTCGGTGAGCTCAATCCTTTTGCGTCAGCGCGACAACTCCTTGACGTACTCGTCCTGTACGTCCTTGAGCATCGTTGCGGCATCCTCGCGGCCGCCGACCATCTTCTGCAGCGTCGGCGTCCAGGCCTCGGCATAGATCGCGCCGGTGGCATTGGCGATGAAGTCCATGGCACCGTTGTCCTTGGCGATCGTCGTGCCTGCATTGAGGGTCTGCTCGGTCACGCTGCCCGGCGCCACTGCGGGCATCGGCAGGTCGACCGGGCCGCCTGGATTCGAGCCGCCGACCGCGACATCGATCTTGCGCGCCGCATCATTGGTCGCCACCCAGTTGAGGAAGAACGCGGCACAATCGGCGTTCTTGGCATTGGCGCCGATGCCGTAGGTGAGCGGCGCCGACATTGCGGCATGCTTGCCGCCTGCCGTGGCCGGCGGCATCAGGAAGAAGCCGACATTTCCCGCCATCTGCTTGTCGAAGTTGCCGGATTCCCAGTCGCCGTTGAATAGGAACAGCCCCTGCCCGCCGATGAAGCGGCTCATCGCCGTCGCGTAGTCGACCGAGTTGATGTCGTCCTGGAAGTAGCCGGACTTGATCCACTGCTCGAGATGCTGGGCGGCGGTGAGATTGGTCGGCGTGTTGATGTTGGCGCCCTTGCGCTGGAAGATCCAGTCGTTCACGGCGCCCGGGTCGCCATAGGATCCCATCAGGTTCTGCAGCGGGAAAGTGAGACCGACGACCGGTTTATTCCAGATGATGATCGGCGGGATATTCGCGGCCTTGGCCTTGGCCATCAGGTCTTCTAGCTCCGCCACCGTCTCCGGCGGCTTTGTCATACCGATCTTGGCCGCCAGCGCCTTGTTATAGAAGATGCCCGTCATCGAGTAGTTGAGGCCCATCGCGTAAAGCGAGCCTTCGCCGCGCGGGCTGCCGCCGTCGGCGACACGGTTCTGCGCAAGTTGCGCCGGCGGATACTTGTCCCAGCCGAACGCCGTCGCATAGTCGTCCAAGTTCTTCAGCAGACCGTCCTTGACCAGGTCGCTTATCGAGGGAAGGCGGATGAGATCCGGCGGATTGTCGCCGGCCAGCACGCGCGGGCTGTTCTCCATCAGCGTCTGAAACAGGTCTTCCTTGATGTTGAAGGTCACGTTCGGGAATTGCTTGGTGAACTCCTTGGACAGCTCCGTCGGCAACGGAAAGCCGGTCTCGAAGTAGGAGTTGAGCACCACCGGATCGGTCCCGCAGCTCGGCGCGGCGTAGACACCGGTGGCGATGACCGTCGCGGTGATGGCAATGGTGCTGGCTTGGATGTAGCGTTTGGCTGTCAATTGATCCTCCTCTTGGCGTGCTGATGTATTCAGCAGTTTATGCACATTCTTGTCTTCTCATCTTATGGAACCACGCTCCAGTCAGCCGGCTGTCGCGTAACCCATAGGAGCGGTTGATAAGCTGGGAGACGCCCGAAGGGCGTCGATGATCGAGGTTGCCCGCGTGTCCCCCGCACCTTCCATGCGATTGGTCGTATAAGCGAAACCGACTCCGAGCTTGGGGTCAGCAAAAGCCACCTGTCCACCTGCCCCATCGTGGCCAAATCCCTCCGCCGTCAGGTAGCGGCGCGTCTCGGAGTCGAGTTGCAGCCCCATGCCCCAGCGCGACCAAGGTGGTGGCACCTCGAACATGGGGGGGCCCCATGACTGCACTTCCGTCGCCAGCCGGATCGTCCGGGGTTTGAGCAGCCGGACGCCATCGGTCGTCGTCACGGTGGCCGACCAGATTTTCGCAAGGTCGCGGGCGCCTGCAATTCCTCCGGCTCCGGGGATCGCCGCCGCCCAGAGTCGCGGATCGTTGAAGCCACCATCAGGCTCGGCCAGCGTAGGCGGTAGTGCCGCCCCCAGCGTCGTGGCGCGCGCCAGCCAATCCTGCTCAAGCCCCTTCGGCTGCCGGCCAGCCTCCTCGGCGACAGCGGGCGCGACCACCAGATGTGTCATTCGCCCGAATTCGCTCGCCGGCAGCCCGATCCACGCCGACACGCCGAGAGGTTTGGCGATCAGGTCTTGAAAGGCAGCGGACACCGGCTTGCCCGTAATCCGACGCACCAGTTCCCCCACCAACCAGCCATGGGTGATAGAATGGTAAGCGTAGCCGCTGCCCGGTGGCCACAGCGGCTCTTGCTCCGCCAGCAGTTTCGTCATCCGAGACCAGTCGAGGACATCCTCGACCTGCAGAAATTCGCGGGTCGCCGAGAGGCCGGCTTGATGGCTCAAGAGGTGGCGAACCTTCACACTGGACTTGCCTGCGGCCCCGAACTCCGGCCAGTAGCTGACAACCGGGGCTTCGTAGTCGAGCTCTCCGGCCTCGACCAGCATGGCCGCAAGGACCGACATCAGCCCCTTCGTGCACGAGAAGACCACCCCGATGCTGTCCTTGCTCCACGGGATGCCGCGGCGCGCATCGGCCAGTCCGCCATAGAGGTCGACCACCGGCGCGCCATGCAGATAGACGCAAAGCGAGGCACCCGCGGTGTCATCAGGGAAGGATGCACGGAAAGCGTCGGCGACTCGCTCGAAGCCGGGAGCGACTGAACCGGACACCGGAACGCTCATGACATCGCCTCCGCTCTTTCGCGGAGGACCAGCCGGCCATCCTCGAGGGCGACCGGCATGGGATCGCTCAGCCGACCTTGAAAGGGCTCGCCCGGAGCATTCATCTCGAATGCCATCAGAAACCAGTCGCCGCGCCGATCCTGGACCAACCGTCCGGCATAGTACCGCTCGTCGATCAGCAGTTCCGCCCGCTGGACGTCGAAGGGACCAGTCGGCCCCGCGGCTGGCAACACCCAGATTCCGCCGATCTGGCCCGAGCGCGCATCGGCGAGGCGCGGACTGTTGCAGCAGAAGATCAGAAAGGTTCGACCCTCGATCGCAGCGACCTGGGGCACCTCAAGGTGGGCGAAGCCGGATTGCGGTTCGCTGAGCGGCGGACCGACAACCCAGGTCGCGAGGTCGCGCGAAGTCGCATGGGCGATGACGCCGCGGCCAGCGTCGTGACCGTGATTGGCGCGTGCCGTAATCAGCATGTGCCAGGTGCCGGAGGGATCGGCGAACACCCACGGGTCCCGCCACGCCTCTTCGGGCCAGCTCGACGAACCGAGCATTTCGTACCAGCGTGGATCGGCTTGGACGATCGGGCCCGGTTGCTTGGTCCAGGTCCAGAGGTCGGTGGACGTAGCGACGCCGATAGTTTCGATATTGGTTCCGGCGGTGTCCGACGGAAATCGCGATCCGGTGTAGAACATCCGCCACAGCCCATCGCCGCCACGCACGACCGAACCGGTCCACATGGCTGACCCGTCGAACGTTCCCGCCGCACCGGCGTCTAACGCGCGACCGTGAAAGGTCCAGTTCCTCAGATCGGTCGACGTGGCATGTCCGATCCGGGCATTGCGATGTCGCAGCTCCGGATCGCCGAGGCTGCGTGGTGCATGCAGAAAAAACAGGTGGAACAGCTGGCCGTCGTCGGCCATCCAGAAATCCCAAATCCAATGGTCAGGCAGTGTGAATGCCACTTGACCCTGCCTCCCCCCGAAACGAACGGCAGCTCTTAAAATCCCGTCTCGGTTCTGCTAAATCCATTTAGCACGAGTGACGCGACAGCTGTCAATGGCTCATGTGAAAGGCCCAGCTGGCGCGTTGTGCGGGCCCCTATGGCGTGTCATGAACGGCACGGTCGTAACAGAAGGATGGGCCGGGCGTGGCGATCCGAAAGGGGCCCAAAGGCCAGCAACCAGTGAAGCGCGTCACGCTTGCCGACGTGGCCAGGCTGGCTGGCCTGTCGCGCACGGCGGCCTCGATGATCCTCACCGGCCGGCCGGATACCCGTCTTTCGGAGGACGCCCACGCCAAAGTCATGGCTGCCGCCGAGCAACTCGGCTATCGGCCCAACGTCGCCGCGCGCAGCCTGCGAACCGAACGGACCCAGTCGATCGCTTTCATCTCCGACGTTGTCGCCACGACGCGTTACGCGATGGGGTTGATCCGCGGCGCGCTGCAGGCAGCTGCGGAGCGTGGTCACGTTATGCTGGTCCTCGAAACCAACGGTGAGCCGGCACGTGAAACCGAAGCGATCAACACGGCGCTCGACCGGGGCGTCGACGGCATCATCTTTGCCGCCATGCGTGCGCGCGAAATCTATGTGCCCGACGTACCACTGAGCGTGCCGGTCGTGATGCTCAACGCCAGCAGCAGCCGGTTTCCGACCTCCGTGCTTCCCGACGAAGAACGCGGCGGGCGCGATGCCGTGCGCCTGCTCGTCGAGGCCGGCATCAGGTCAGGAATAGCTTTGCTGGGTCAGAGCGACGAAGCCGAGGCCGGGCTCTTCCGGTCGGAGACTGTTGCTCGACGCGTTCACGGAGTGCGTGCCGAGATGAAGCGCCGGCGATTGGAGTTCGTCGCCGAAGAGTCGTGCTGGAACTGGGAGCCTGACGAGGGCTATCGGCTCACCAACAAGCTGCTGAGGCGCGGTGTGCCTATCCGGGCCCTGCTCTGCATGAACGATCGCCTCGCCTTCGGAGCTTATCAGGCGCTCTCGGAGCATGCTCTGAGCGTCCCGAAGGATGTCGCCATTATCTCCTTCGACAACGACGAGCTCGCGGCCTACCTTCGTCCCGGCCTGACCACCATCGCCCTTCCGCACGAAGATATGGGGCGTCGGGCCGTCGACCTTCTGCTCGATGGCAAGACCGGCACCGAGACGCTGGTGGAGATGCCGGTGATCGTGCGCGGTTCGCTCTAGCCGATTGCGCCTGGTGCTCTACCCGACGTACCAGACCCTGCGCGGGTCGGCGGGACCGCGGACGTAGTCGAAAGCCAGATCGACGAGTTCCTGCGTTTCGATCGCGGGCGTCCATCCAAGGCTGAGGCGAGCCTTGGCGTTGTCGAGAAGGTTAGAATAAAACTCTGTTTCAATGGTGACCGGCGTCATTTGACGCGTTCGTTGCAGGTGAGCCCCGACAAGGCCGTAGTCCACCGGTTGCGTCATAGCGACATTGAAGGTCTGTTGCATGGCCGCCGGGTTGTCCAAGGCCAACAGCATGGCCGAAACGAGATCGCTGACATGGATGAAGTTGCGTTTCAGCGGCGCGCCCTTGACGTCGAGAAGAATGGGCACGCACCCCGACTCCGCATATTGGCGCCGGTGTTCAGCCGAAATCAGCGTGTCCCAGTCCGGACCGCCGAATTGATCCGCCCCAAAGCTGAGCGCATAGCGAAAGTCATCCTTCTCCATGATCCAGGGCGCGCGAAGGACCGTCCAATTGACTCCGTACTGAACGCCGTACTGCTCGAGCATCACCTCTTCCATGACCTTGGACAGGGCATACACGCCGGGATACGCACGCCGCGGCGACTTTTCTGTGATGGGTTCGTCCCATGGAACGAAGCAGTGGCCCACCACACAATCACCGCCCACGAGGATAAGCTGGCGCGCTTGCGGGTGCTTGCGGAAGCTTTCGAGCAGGTGGAATGTGCCCCCGATCGAGACGTCAAGAAAGTCCGCGGGACTTTCCTTGACCGTGGCCAGATGGACGACGTGGGTCGTTCCCTCGAGCGCCCGGTCCACCGCCTGGGCGTCCGAGACCGATGCCCTGATCACGCGCAGGCGGTCGGTCTCGTCCAGGATACGATTATGGCAGAGGGCGAGCACCTGCGCGCGCGACCAAAGCGGGTCCGACAACAGCCGTGCGATGAACTCACGGCCCACCTTGCCCGTCGCGCCTGTGACCAGAACCTGCATGGATTGCTATCTAGCCGCGAGGACGGACCGCGTCCAGCAGGTCCAGCTGCTCGCCCGTGGCTCGATCAAGCGCCAATCGGCGCTTGCAGTTCGGCCAAGCTATTCGTGACGCAGCGCCTGGATCGGGTCGAGTCTTGCGGCGCCGCGCGCCGGGAAATAGCCGAACGCGACGCCAACGAACGCCGAGAAGCCGAAGGCCAAGAATACTGAGTTCCAGTCGACAATGAATGGGACACCCAGCGTTCGGGTCGCGACAAAGGAGACCAGCAAACCAAGAATGATTCCGGCCACCCCTCCGAGCGTGGAAAGCGCGATGGCTTCGATCAGAAATTGCGAAAGCACCTGGGACTCCCTGGCGCCAATGGCAAGTCGGATCCCAATCTCGCGCGTGCGCTCTGTGACCGAGACGAGCATGATGTTCATGATGCCGATGCCGCCGACCAGCAGGCTGATGCCTGCAATCGCCGCGAGCAGCCCGGTCAACACGCCCATCACGCTGCCGAGCATCGACGAGATCTGGCGCATGTCCATGACCATGAAGTCGTCGTCCTCGTTGACGCTGAGATGACGCCGCTGCCGCATCAAAGAGGTGAGGTCCTGCTGGACCTGGTTGATCACGCTCTCGCTTTGGGCGGCGATATAAATGACAGTGACGTTGTCGTTACCCTGAATGCGATTTTGGACAGTGTGGAGTGGCAGGAAAATCGCATCGTCCTGGTTGCTGCCGAAGCTGCCCGTGCCCTTCTCGGCGAGCACTCCGACCACCTTGCAGACGAGCGACTTGAGCCGCAGCGTGCGGTCCAGCGGGTCGTCGGTGCCGAACAGATCATCGGCCACCGCTCTGCCCACTATGCAGGAGGCGGCACCCGAGACGAGCTCCGCATCGCGGAAGGTGCGCCCCTCCGCCACCGGCCACTGCCGGGCGGCGAAGAAGTTGTTATCGACGCCGTAGACTTCGGTGTAGTGCTTGGTCGAACCGACCACGGCTGTCATTGATGTTGCCGCGAGCGGGGCCACGACGTCGATTGAAGAAATCTGACGCGCGATCGCTTCGGCATCGGCGCTGTGAAAGTTCGGTGCCAACAATCCGTTGGGGCCCTGTGAAAGCTGGCCTGGGCGGAGCACCAGCAGGTTGCTCCCCAGACTCGAAATCGAACTGCTCACCTGCGCGGTGGTGCCCTGTCCCAATGTCAGCAGTGCGATTACCGCGGCGACGCCGATCGTTACTCCCAGAAGGGTCAGGACCGACCGCAGGGCGTTGCGCCAGATCGTTTCGAGAGCCAGCTTCAGCGTCTCAAGCAGCATCGGCCGCCCTCGCAGGTTCATCCACCGCCCTGCCGTCGACAATGCGGATGCGTCGCGAGCAAAAGGCCGCCATGTCCGGCTCGTGCGTTACCATTGCGATCGTAATGCCGTCATTCCGGTTGAGATCAACGAGAAGCTTCATCACCTCGCCGGCCCGTTCGGTATCGAGGTTGCCCGTCGGCTCGTCGGCAAGGAGCAGCAATGGGTTGGTGACGATGGCGCGTGCGATGGCGACGCGCTGCTGCTGCCCTCCGGACAGCTCCGACGGCAGGTGATGTTCCCGCCCCGCCATTCCCACGCGGCCGAGCGCCGTTCGCGCCAGCCGTCGACGCTCGGTCGGGCCGGTGCCACGATAGATCATCGGCAATTCGACGTTTTCGAGCGCACTGCTCTGTGGCAACAGGTTGTAACCCTGGAACACGAAGCCGATGAAGTTGCGCCGGAGCAGCGTGCGCTGCTGGCGCGACGCTCGCTCCACCGGGACTCCATCAAATCCATATCGGCCGGCAGTCGGCGTATCGAGATAGCCGACGATGTTCATCGCGGTCGACTTGCCCGACCCGCTCGGCCCCATCACGGCGACGAACTCGCCGTGTCCAATCTTGAGGTTGAGGCCATCGAGCGCCCGCACCTCGGCTTCCCCCTTGCCATAGATCTTGGTGATGCCCTCGAGCTCGATCAGCGGTGCGGCCATGCTCAGTGGTCCTTGATGCCCGTCACCACGACATCGCCGGCCCGGAGGTCGCCTGAGACAACGACCGTCCGCGTTCCGTCGGTAAGTCCGGTCGTCACAGCAACGGGACGCGGCGTATCGTGATCGAGAACGAAGACCCGCTGCTGGCCGGCTGGCATGGCGGCCTGTCCCTTGGGCACGAACCGCAGTGCCGCGTTCGCGACTGTCAGCACGTCGCGGGCATGATCGGTCTCGATGCTCGCGGTCGCCGTCATGCCCGGGCGCAGCGAGCCGCCGGAATTGTCCACCGCAATGACCGCGGTGTAGCTGGTGACGCCGTCGCTCACCTTTGGCGACTGGTGGATCTGCGAGACTGTTGCCGCAATCGGCTTGTCTGGCGCTGACTCGACGGTGAAACTGGCGGGGTCCCCGACTTTGACCTGGTTGACATCGGCCTCGTCGACATCGACGTCGACCTCCACCGCCTTGAGATCGGTTGCCAGGGTGAACAGCGGCGTGGTGACGAGTACGGTGCTGACGGTCTGACCCGGCTGGGCGTTGACCTGCAGGACCGTCCCGTCGATCGGCGAAACGATGGTGGTCTTCTGGTAGTCGCTCTCGGCGCCGGCAAGATCGGCTTGTGCGATGCTGAGCTGTGCCTCGGCGGCCGTCAAGTTTGCCTTCGCCCGGTCGAGGGCCGTGGTGGCGAGTTCGACATCCTTGTCCGTCACCACTTGGCCGACAGGAAGTTGTTGAGCCCGCCGCAGCGCGGCCTCGGCATCAGTCACGGTCGTGGCGGCGGCGTCGCGATTGGCCGCCTGCGCATCGATGGTGGCGAGGGCGTGCCTGCGCTTGGCCTCGTAGTCCACGGGATCGATGTGCGCCAGGGGCTGCCCAACCTTGACAGCGTCGTTGTAGGTCACGTCGACCGAAAGGATGGTGCCGTTGATCAGGCTCGAGACGCCAATCAAGTGCGTCGGTTCGACCGTGCCGGTAGCGATGAGTGAAACGGTAAGATCCTCTCGGGTGACGCTGTCGGTGATATAAGAGGGCACAGTGCTCGCCTGCCAGGCGCGCCAGCCCCAGATCGCACCCGCGATAACAACGACGAGGGTGACGCCGGTTGCGACCCAGCGGATGACTTGCCGGCTGCGGCCCCGACGGTTTTCGGTGGCAAGCACTTCTGCAACGTCGAGCCGCTTGAGCATGATCGCACTCCGCCGAGGAATGCCTTGGTGCTAGGCGATCGGCGAGCCATGCCGCTTGACCTGGGTCAACCAAGGGCGGGACTTTGATGGGGCTCAAATCCCTGAACCCGGCCATGCCTATTCTGGGCACGCGAAGCGGAACGGCCGGCGCCGTCCGCTTCCGTTTGCAGCTTAGCTCGGGAGATACTCGCATGGCCCACAAGCAGGTGCTTTTCCGCTCCGAGGCGCGCGACAAGGTCTTGCGCGGCGCAAGCCAGCTTGCCGACGCTGTCCGCGTGACACTCGGCCCACGGTCGAAATCCGTGCTGATCGAAAAGAAGTGGGGTTCCCCGCTCGTCTGCAATGACGGCGTGACCATCGCCAAGGAGTTCGATCTCAAGGACGCCGAGGAAAACCTCGGCGCCCGTATGCTGCGGCAGGCAGCCGAGAAAACCTCGGAGGCGGTGGGTGACGGCACGAGCACCGCGACGGTGCTGGCGCATGCGGTCTTTGCCGATGGTGTGCGCAATGTCGTCGCCGGCGCGAGCGCCATCGACATCAAGCGCGGGCTCGATCGGGGAACGCGTCGCGCCGTGGCCGAACTCAGGCAGCTGTCACGACCCGTTGCGAGCCGCAAGGAGAAGGAGCAGGTCGCGACCATCTCGGCGCACAATGATCCGGACATCGGAACGATGATTGCCGATGCCATGGACAAGGTCGGTGACGATGGCGTCATCACGGTCGAAGAGGCCAAGACGACTGAGACGACGCTCGAGGTGGTCGAGGGCATGCAATTCGACCGGGGCTTCATCTCGCCCTACTTCGTGACGAACCCCGAGCGCATGGAAGCGGCACTGGACGATGCGCTGATCCTGATCGTGGACGGCAAGGTGAGCGTCCTTAACGATATGCTGCCGTTGCTCGAGGCGGTGGCCAAGTCCGGCGCGCCGCTCCTGGTTATCGCCGAAGACGTCGAAGGCGAGGCGCTGGCGACGCTGATCGTCAACAATCTTCGTGCGACGTTCCGCAACTGCGCCGTCAAGGCGCCCGGCTTCGGCGACCGACGCAAGGCGATGCTCGAGGATATCGCGACCCTGACCGGCGGTCGGGTGATCTCGCATGACCTCGGCATGAAGCTCGAGAATGTCACGCTCGCCATGCTCGGCAAGGCCAAGCGCGTTGTCGTCGACAAGGAAAACACCACGATCGTCGGCGGCGCCGGCAAGAAGGCCGCGATCACCGGGCGCGTGGAGCAACTTCGCCGTGAGATCGGCAAGACCACCTCGGACTACGACAAGGAAAAGCTGCAGGAGCGCTTGGCTAAGTTGGCCGGCGGCGTTGCCGTCGTGCGGGTCGGCGCTCCGACCGAGGCCGAGATGAAGGCCCGCAAGGATGCCCTCGATGATGCGATCAGCGCGACGAAGGCAGCGGTCGCCGAAGGGATCGTGCCTGGCGGTGGCCTTGCGCTCATCCGCTGCGCGGCGGCGATCGACGACGAGGCGAACAAGAGCGACGGGGACGAACGGACAGGCATCCTGATCCTCCGCCGCGCCATCGAAGTGCCTGCCCGGCAAATCGCGGAGAACTCGGCGGTCGATGGCGGGGTGGTCGTCGCTCAGATGCTCAGCGGCAAGGGCAATGTCGGCTATGATGCGGCCAAGAAAGCTTATGTCGACATGATCGAAGCCGGCATCATCGATCCGACCAAGGTCGTGCGCCTCGCCCTCGAGAACGCGGTCAGCGTCGCAAGCACTCTGCTGCTCACGGAAGCGACGATGACGGAAATTCCCGAGCGCACGCCCGAGCGCCTCCCGGCCGAGGCCGAGCTCTGATGGCAAGCCCGATCCCGAAGAAGCAGCAATACAATCTCTGGTACCTGGGCGCAGCACTGTTGCTGCTCTTCGCGTTCCAGGCGTGGTTCGGCTATCGCTCGGTGACCGAGATCACCTATTCGGAGCTGCTGTCCGATCTCGATGCCGGAAAGGTGGCAAGCGTCGACATCAGCGAGACGCTCATCCAGGGCAAGTTCAGGCAGACCGTGGACGGCTACGACTACTTCGTGACACGCCGCGTCGATCCCGAGCTGGTCAAGACGTTTACCGACAAGGGGGTCGTCGTCGACGGTGCCACGGAGTCGAACTGGCTGGTCACTGTCGCGTCATGGATCGTTCCCATCCTCGTCATGTGGGGCATCTGGTATTTCTTCTTCCGTGGCATCGCCGAACGTGGCGGGCTTGGCGGCCTAACGACGATCGGCAAGTCCAGGGCGAAAATCTACGTGGAGTCCAAGACTGGGGTGACGTTCGCCGACGTCGCCGGCGCCGACGAGGCCAAGGATGAGCTTGAGGAGGTCGTGTCCTTCCTCAAGGACAAGGAGAAGTACGGCCGGCTGGGGGCCCGCATCCCGAAGGGGGTGCTTCTCGTCGGCCCACCGGGGACCGGCAAGACACTGTTGGCGCGCGCCGTTGCTGGCGAAGCCGGGGTGCCGTTCTTTTCGATCTCCGGGTCCGAGTTCGTGGAACTCTTTGTTGGCGTCGGCGCGGCTCGTGTCCGGGACCTGTTCGAGCAGGCCCGCCAGGCCGCGCCCTGCATCATCTTTATCGACGAGCTCGACGCGCTTGGACGAGCGCGGTCGCCCTTTGCCGAGATGGGCGGTGGTGACGAAAAGGAACAGACGCTCAACCAACTGCTGGCCGAACTCGACGGCTTCGATCCGCGCGTGGGTATCGTGCTGCTCGGCGCGACGAACCGGCCGGAGGTGCTGGATCCCGCGCTTCTGCGCGCCGGCCGCTTCGATCGCCAGCTGACCCTCGATCGTCCCGACCGCAAGGGCCGGAAGGCGATACTCGATGTCCATGTCAAGGCAGTCAGAGTCGAGGCGGGGTTGGACACCGACGAGGTCGCCGCCCTCACACCGGGCTTTACCGGCGCCGACCTCGCCAATCTGGTCAACGAGGCCGCCATCATCGCCACCCGGAGAGGGGCGGATGCCGTTGGCCTTGGCGACTTCACCGCCGCCGTGGAACGCATTGTTGCCGGAACCGAAAAGCGGAGCCGCATCCTGACGGCGCAGGAGCGCAGGCGTGTTGCCTACCACGAGCTCGGCCACGCGCTTGTTGCGGCCTCCATTCCAGGGTCCGACCCCGTGCACAAGATCTCGATCATCCCGCATTCGGTCGGGGCCCTGGGCTACACGATGCAGCGGCCGACCGACGATCGTTACGTCATCACCGCCGGCGAGTTGCGGGACCGCATGGTGGTATTGATGGGTGGCCGCGCCGCCGAGCTGCTCGTACTCGGTGACGTCTCGACCGGAGCGGCCGACGACCTGGCGAAAGCAACGGACATCGCCCGGCAGTTCGTGACCCGCTTCGGCATGAGCAAGGAGACGGGCCAGCCGGTTCTGGAGCAGGTCGTCCAGCCATTCCTCCGTTCCGCATTGAACGAAACGCGGCGGGACTACTCGGAAGCGACGTCCCGCGAGATCGATCTGGCGCTGCGGGACATGCTCGACGAAGCCCTGTCGCGCGCAACCTCAATTCTGATGTCTCGACGCGCCGATCTTGATGCCGGGGCCGGTCTTGTCCTCGCTCGCGAAACGATCACTCCGGCGGATTTTCCCGCCTTGTCCTCGCCGGCGAGTCTCGAGACGGCGAGTTCCCCGATTGACGAGGATCAAGTAACAGGCCCGTAGCCCCTGACACTATCGTGGGGTCGACAGGGGACGCGCACCCCCCCGCTGATCCCCGCAGTCGACAATCGACTCGCCGTCTGCCGAATGCACCCCGCACACCGGCAGGCGGCGTTTTTGTCCTCCTGTCGATGACGACGGGCCGGACACCCCTCCGAGGCCCGACGGGGACGTCTTCAGCGGGAGGTCTCCGCGCGGCGGCGGATCAGAACATCCACCAGGATCGACACGATCAACACCACTGCGGTCGCCATCAGCTGGATGGCGGCCGGCAGACCCAGCAGCGCCATGCCGTTGACGATGCCGGCGATGACAATTCCGCCCAGCACGGGGTGGAGCGGATGGCCCCGGCCACCGAACATGCTGGTGCCGCCGATGACGGCGCTCGCCACCACATAGAGCACGATCGTACCACCATCGAAGCTGGTCGACATCGAGCGCAGCCGGGATGCGTAGATGATGCCGCCGATCCCTGCCGTGAATGCGGCGAGCATGAAGGTCAGCGTGCGAATCCGCGCGAGATTGATACCGGCACGCCGCGCCGCTTCCGGGTTTCCACCGATGGCCAGGACGTAACGGCCGAAGCGTGTGCGCTGCAGAAGCAGGGACCAGACGACCAGCACCGCAAAGACGATCGGCACCACCCAAGGCATGCCATTGACCGGGAAGGCCGGCACGCCACGGTCGACGTTGGTGAGAAGCACGATCGCGATGCCGGCCGCGGTCGCCAGAACAAGCTTGAGTATGGTTAGCGCCAGGGGTGGCACCACCAGATCGGCCCGGCGGCGCTGCCAGTCGCGCCAGAGCACGACCCCCGCGTAGATTGCGATGACGGTGAGGGTTGCGATCCAGCCCCCGGCAACCGTCAGCGTACCGTTGGCGAGGTTGTTGATCGTATCATCCGGGATGGGCACGGTTCCGCCCGTCCCGAGGAACTGGATCATCAACCCCTGAAACCCCAGCAGGCCCGCGAGGGTCACCACGAAGGAGGGCAGGCGGAAACGGCTGACGAGCGTTCCCTGCGCGAAGCCGAGGAAGGTGGCGATGATCAACGCGACGGGGAGTGCGCACCACCACGGCCAACCAATCTCGGGCTGCACGAGCAGTGTCACGGCCGTGCCGGCAATACCCCCGACGAAACCAAGGGACAGGTCGGTCTCGGCGAGAATGAGGACGAACGCTTCTCCCATGCCGATGATCATGAAGACGGCCGCCTGGACGAGCAGATTGACCAGATTGCCTGCCGTCAGGAAGTTCGGATTCTGCGACTGGAACACCAACGCAATTGCCAGCGCGCCTATGACGACCGGCAGCACCCCGCTCTGCCCAGCCATGACACGCGCGAGCTGGCCACCCAGGAAAGCCGAAAGCCCGGCTCTTGGCTTTGTCGCGACGGGCTGCGCGGCGGCAGGCGCCTTCTCGTCCAGACCGTCGATTTCTTTGGGTCGGTCGCCATCGTATGCGCCTTTTGCCGGAATGCTTCGCACCTGCTCGGGGGTGCGGGCGGACTGGCCGAGGGTCATGAGCTCGACGACCATCTGCGGATCGAAGTCGGCAGCGGGTCCGCTTGCGACCAGCCGCCCGAGCCGCAGCACGGCAAAGCGGTCGGCCACCGAGAATACGTCGTTGAGGTTGTGTGAGATGATGATGACTGCGAGCCCACGACCGGCAAGACGACGCACGAGTTCCAGAACTTGCCGTGTCTGCGCAACCCCCAGGGCGGCGGTCGGCTCGTCGAGGATGACGAGCTTGGAATTCCACATCACCGCCTTGGCGACGGCCACTGACTGGCGCTGTCCTCCCGACAGCGACGAGACCGGCTCGCGCACCGATTGCAGCGTCGTGACGCTGAGGTCGCGAAGCGTCTGCGACGCCGCTTTCTCCATGCTGTCCTCGTCAAGCGCGACACCGTTGGTCAGTCGCTCGCGGCCGAGGAACATGTTCTCCACAACGTCGAGATTGTCGCACAGCGCGAGGTCCTGGTAGACGACCTCGATGCCCAGCGCTGCCGCCTCACGCGGATTGCGGATGCGGACTGGTTCACCCTCCCAGACGATCTCGCCGGCATCCGGTTCATGGATGCCGGCGATGCACTTGATGAGCACCGACTTGCCGGCGCCGTTGTCGCCGACGAGCGCCGTCACTTGGCCTCGTGGGAAGTCGAGAGTGACTCCGTTCAGCGCTTGGACGGCGCCGAAGTGCTTTGCAATACCGCGCACGCTCAGCAGCGGTGCTTGGCTCTCCGGCTCCGCCATGGTCGCCTCGGCTCCCGCGTCTCGCTACGGCTTGATGTCCGCTGCCGTGCAGGCTTTGGCGAGGTCGCCAGCGCACAGCTTCTTGGCATCGACGAAGCCGTCCTTGACCACCGTCTTGGCCATGTTCGACGCCGTCACCCAGAGCGGCGTCAGCAACACCGATGGAACGTCGACCTTGGCCTGCGAGTCCGATGTCTTGCCGTTCACGAGCGCAGCCGGCGGCTTGGTCCCCGAGGCGAGATAGATGGCCAGTGCCGCCGAGGCCTGGGCCTCGAGATAAATCGCCTTGTAGACCGTCCCGCACTGGTAGCCGGCCAGCACGTTCTGCAGCCCGGTAAGGGTCGCGTCCTGCCCGGTGGTCGGGAAGGTCTTGGCCGGTACCTTGAGCGTCTTGAGGTAAGAGATTACGGCGTTGGCATTGTCGTCGTTGGGCACCACCGCGGCATTGATGTTCGAATGCGCCGTGTACTGCTGCTCGAAGGTCGTACGGGCCGTCGCCGGATCCCACGTGCCGGCCGGCTCGGCAACGTTGGTGTACTTGCCGGAGTCGAAGCCCGGCTTCAGCACGCCCATATAGCCCTGCGCGAACAGGGTGGCATTGTTGTCGGTCGGGGCGCCGCGCATCACCAGGATCTGCGGCTTCTGCACCTTCCAGTCGGCGAGGCACTGTTCCATGCCTTTGCCGATGAGCGTGCCAACGCCGACATTGTCGAAGCTGACGTAGTAGTCGCGCGTGCCGCCCAGCGTCAGCCGGTCATAGTCGATGACCGGCACACCATGCTGCTTGGCATAGGTCTCGATGGACGAACCCACGCCTGAAGAGATGGGGTCCACCACAAGCACCGAGGCGCCCTGCGAGATCGCGGATTGAGCCTGGGTCAGTTCAGTCGACTCGCTCCCTTGAGCGTTGGTGATGATGAACTGATCCGGCTTGAGCCCGGCCGCGGCGAACGCCTTCTTGAGATAGGGCTCGTCGAAGGACGTATAGCGGGCCGACGTTGTCGTCTCCGGCAACAGCACGGCGATCTTGCCCTTGACCTTGGCCGCAAGGTCCTTGAGTCCAGCCATCGCCGAGAAGTCCGCGGTGAACGACGTTGCGGTCAGCTCGGCGGCATTGGCAACCGGCACGAAGCTGGTGGTGGCCAGGATGCCGGCCAGCAACGCGGTGGCGAAAGAGTGGCCGCCGGTCCTGAGCAGATCGGCTCCTTTAGGTGCAGTGTTTGACATGGGAAACCTCCGATGGGAAAACGTTGGTGTTCGCGCCCTTGCGCAATAGGGTGCGCTCCGCATCGGGGGTTCGCCTTGACCAAAGTCAAAGCCACTGACCGTTGGCGTAATTTCGTTCTGGTCGCTGACACACCGCTCCCTGCCAGACCTGGATCACGTCAGACCGCAGAACCTTGCCGGCGCGATACCTCGGTCAGTTCGAGAAGAACCTGTAGCGGTTCGGCGAATCCACGAGATCTCTGGTGACGCCCCCGAAGAGCCACTCGCGGAACCGCGTGTGCCCATAACCGCCGGCGACGATGAACTCCGCCTCCCGCTCTGCGGCCGCAGCATCGATCGTCCCCGCGACCGAGTCCTGCAGCGGCAGGATATCACCCGTCGCCTTGATGCCGTGGCGGTCGAGCCAGGTGAGGATCCTCTTGAAGCTTTCGTGCTCGCCCGCATAGTCACCTTCCTCGACCGAGGCCACAAAAACATCCTGGGCGGTCTTCAGGAACGGGAGTGCATCGGCCACCGCGCGACGCGCTTCGCGCCGATCTTTCCAGCCGATTACGATGCGACGTGCGTCAATGGTCGTGGTCCCCTCGGGAACGAGGAGGACGGGCCTTCCCGCCGACACGATCAGTTCACCGGCGTCGACCGCGCCCCTGCGCTCGCGTGAACGCTGGGTAGGCAGCACGAGGAGGTCAGCGGAGACGGCCTCGTCGACCATGAAGCCGGTCGGCGGTTGGATGAGGCTATGGAACGAGCCCCGCAGGTTGAGTGGAACACTCGACTCGAAGCTCGCCTGGAGCAAGCTGAGCCCCTCCTCGATCTCGGTCCGCTGGCGCTGATAGCTCTGCAGGGAGGCGGCCACCCCCAGTTCCGCGCCGAACGTTTCGACGATCGGCTGAGCTGCAGCCGAGGCCGAGACCTTTGCACCGAACCGTTCCGCCAGTTCAACTACGGTACCCAGAATCGTCGTCGTCGGATCTTTCGGATCGAGCGACACGAGAATGTTGCGGATTTCCATTCAAACCACCCCGTTGGAGAGTCTCTGGCGCTCCTTACCGCTGCCGCCGCCGGCGACTCTTGACATAGGTCATGTTGGAAACGGCGCTCGGTGGCGCCGTTGACTCACCCAACGGTCAGGTGATCGACAACCCTGGTCACGCTTGGCGCGGACCATGCCGCGTCCTCGACGACCTGGCGCGCCGCGAATGAGCCGACACGACCGGTGAGGGTCACCTCATTGCCGTCGACGGTGATTTCGACCACGTGACCGTCGAGCCCGGCATTGCGCTCCAGGGCGCGTTCGATTGCCGTCCGGATGTCGCCCGTGTTGAGCCGAGCCTTGAGCTCGATGTTGTCCTCGATGTCGGTCACCCCCTTGAGGGCGCGGACGACATCGAGCGCACCTCGCTTCTGATAAGCCCAGTCGAGGCTGCCGCTCAGCGCGACCTTACCGTTTTCAACCTCGACGATGACGCGGCCATCGGGCACCAGCGTGCTCCATTTGAGCGCATTGACAGCCCGTTCGGCGATTTGCTCGTCGTTGATGGAACCATGGCCCTCCGGCCGCACCACAATGTCCTCGGCGATCCCTTTGACTCCCTTGACCCGCATCGCGGCCTGTTGCGCCACCACCTTCTGCGCGTAGCTGCCGACGGCGCCGGTGAGCGTCACGATACCGGAGCGTACAGCGACCCCAATGCCACTGGCGTCGATGCTCGGCTCGAACTCCAGCTCATCAATAATGTTCTGCTTGATCACGCCGTCATTCATGAGGGCCTCCGCGAATGGTGGCTCCAAGCATGCTGCCGGCGGCATATCGAGACCTTGAGCCGGATCAAGCTGCTGCCTCGATCGGCTCGATGATACGACCGGCGCGGAGCTCCACTACTCCCCCGAATCCGGGCGGCAGCTCCGCATGGGTCACGAGGATCATCGTGCGGCCAGCTGCAACTCTTGGCACGTCGCGCAAGAATGCCTGCTCGGCCTCGGCGTCGAGGCCCGCCGTCGGTTCGTCGAGGACGACGATCGATGCCGGCGAGAGGAGCGTCCGAGCGAGGCAGATCCGCCGCGCCTGGCCCGCCGACAGCGTGCGACCGTCTTCCCCCAGAACGGCATCTAGGCCACCGGGCAGGTCGCGGATCACACCGTTCAGGCCGACGCGGACCAGGATCGCCCAGAGCGCCTCGTCGTCGGCATCGGGGTGACCGATCAGCAGATTGGCCCGCACGGTGTCACGGAAAACCGGCGAGTCCTGCGTCATCAGCGCCACGCACCGGCGAAGCGCGCCGGTTTCGATATGACGAAGATCGTGGCCATTGATGAACACGTTGCCTGCATCGGGGTCGATGAGACGCACGAGAAGTTGCGTGATGGTCGACTTGCCTCCGCCGCTCGGCCCGCGGATGGCGAGGCATCCTCCCGCCGGGACATGAAGCGTCAGGCCATCGAGCACCGGTACGCCGGCCCGGTATCCGAAGTGAACACCGACCAGGTCGATGGCCCCCCCGGACCCCAGTTGCTCCGGCTCCGCCGTCTCACTGATCACCGACGGCGCAGCCGCGAGGTCCGACAGTCGCTCGGCGGCCGCAGCGGCGGCCGCGAGGCCACGAGCGCTCCGCACCACGACGGCTGAAGCCTCAAAGCTCGCAACGACCGCTAGCACGAGCCCGACCATCAGTGGTCCGTCGATCCGGCCTGCATGCACCGCGTCCAGTCCGCAGAGCAACGTCGACAGCAGAATGGTCGCCGCAAGCCCCTGCACCGCGGCCGAGGCCAGTGCCGTGAAACGGCCGAGGCGCAAACGCGCCCGCGACAGCCGCGCGGCGGCGCTTTCCGCCCGAGCCTGTGCGGCGGCGACAGCGTCGAACAGAATGAGGTCTTGATGTCCGTCGATCGCGTCGAGCACCGCACTTCTCAGCGACGTCGAGGCCGCGACGATTTCGGTTCCGAGCCGACTCGAGGCCACAACGAGTATGGCGGGGACACCCAGCGCGGCGAGCGCAAAACCGATCGCGTAGATCGGCGCGGCCCCCGGCAACATGAATCCGAGCAGGACCGCCATGCCGGTCCCCGCAACAATTGCCGTCATGATCGGGCCCAGGCCGACCAGAAAGATACTGTCGAGCGCGTCAAGATCGGCAACGAGCCGGCTCACCAGGTCCGCGCGCCCATAGAGACGGGTAACGGGCACCAACCGGAACAGCCCTGCAAAGGTCGTGCGGCGCAGATCCGACAGCAGGCGCAGCGTGGCATCGTGGCCGGTGACCTTTTCTCCGTACCGCGACAGGATGCGTACAAACGACAGGCCTCTAACTCCAGCGGACGGGCCGAACAGATTGAATGCGACGCCAGCGGTGGTGATTGCGGCCGCAGTCAGGAACCACCCCGATATGCCGAGCAGGCCGATCCCTGCCGCGAGCGTCACCAGCGAGAGTATGAGAGTGAGAAACAAGGAGCCTCGCAGACGCGAGAACAATGGCAGCACGTAGAGCAGCGCCTTCATGCCGCAGCACCTTGTTGCGCCGACACCTTCACCGAGGGTCTCGGCGTCTCCAGCAGCCGTCCTTGCACCAGCCGGTAACAACGGTCCATTCGCGCCGCGACCGCGAGCGAATGGGTGAACACGATCATCGTCCGCCCACCCGCGAAATCGCAGAGTCCAGCGAGCACCCGCGCTTCGGTCGCCGCGTCGAGATGGGAGGTTGGCTCGTCGAGCAGCAGCAGTCCACGATCGAGGAGATAGAGCCGCGCGAGCGCCACACGCTGCAACTCGCCGCCCGACAGCCCAGCGCCTGCCTCGCCCAGGAGGGTATCCAGTCCCTGCGGCAGTGCTGAGGCGAATTCGTCCACCCTCGCCCTTTCGGCGACTCGGCGCACCGCTGTCGGGCACCCCTGTGGACGGCCGAAGCGAATATTGTCGGCCAGCGAGGCGGCAAAGATCGTCGGGCGCTGGCTCAGCGCGCCGATAGTGCGTCGCAGGGCCGATGGTGCGATCTGCCGCAGTTCTTCGTCGTCCAGCCGGATTGACCCTTCATAGGGTGTGAGCCCGGCGATCGCTGCAAACAGTGTCGACTTTCCCGATCCGCTCGGCCCGAGGATGGCGATGTGTTCGGTCGGCTTGACCACGAGGTCGGCGTCGTGAACCACGGCGGCGCCGGTAGGCGAACTGACACGGGTATGGCCGAGCGAGATCGACGGTGCCGCGCTCGAACAAGACCTGACGACTGGGGCCGACGTGGCCAACCCTGGTTTGGCCGCAGGCAGCTCGCCGAACAGGGCCAGCAGTTCGGCGGCGGCGGCTTTGGCTGCTGCATGGTCATGATAGTGGGCGGCAAGTGTGCGAAGGGGCGCAAAGACTTCGGGCGCCATCAAGAGACAGAACAATCCGGCCTCGAGCGAGAGCGGCACGATTCGCAGATTGACCAGATGGAGGTATGTCAGGCCAACGTAAAGCGCCACTCCGGCAACGCCGAGCGCCGCAAAGAATTCGAGCACGGCCGAGCTCAGGAAAGCGATGCGCATAACCCGCATCGTGCGGACCCGAAGCGCCTCGCTGGCGCGCGCGACGCCTTCGGTTTCTGCGGCCTCCCGGCCAAAGAGCTTGAGCGTCGTGATACCGCGCAGCCGGTCGGCGAAATGGCCGCTGAGCCGGCTCAGTGCCTGTGCCTGCCGCTCACTGGCGGCCCGCGCGCCCCAACCCGCCAGAGCCATGAACACCGGGATCAACGGCGCGGCAATCAGCAGCAGGAGCGCCACCGTCCAGTCGACCGGCAGGATCGCCGCTGCAAACGCCAGGGGCAAGAGCGCCGCCTGCGCCATCGCCGGCAGGTAGCGTGTGAGGTACCCGTCCATCGCCTCTACATGCTCGATGACAGCGGTTGCCAAGGCGCCGCTTGGCCGGGTCGCTATCCAGCTCGGTGAGCGGGCCAGCATGTTGCCGATGAGAGTTTCACGCAGCTTGCACTTGCTGGTCTCGCCAGCGGATGTCGCCGCGAAATCGCCGATCAGCGAGAGACCGGCGCGAAGCAGCAGCAGGCATCCGATCGTGACGAGCGGCGCGGATGCCAGCCACGGACTCTCGCCCGCCGTGACGACTCGGTCGATGACGTGTGCCGTCAGCCGGGCCTGCGGCAACAGCAGCGCGCCTGCAAGCAAAGGCATGGCGATCGACACCACCTGGCTGACCCCGCCACTGCGGCCCACTTGGCCAAGCCATTCTCGGGGGCGCAGGGCGTTGGCTGGAGCAGAGGGCGGGGTCATGCGGGGACCCTATTGGTGCACCCCTCCCGCTTCTTTGACTCAGGTCAAGATGGCCCCTTGGGAAGGCGCCTATCGAGGCAGCGTGCCGGCCCGCAGCCGCTCGAAACACAAGGATCCTACGAATGGTCGATCCGCTCGTCGTCGAGCTGTCGCGGCTGCAGTTCGCTGCGACCGCGATGTACCACTTCATCTTCGTGCCCCTGACCCTCGGCCTGTCTTTCCTGATGGCCGTGATGGAAAGCGTCTACGTCATGACCGGCCGGCTGGTCTGGCGGAAGGCGACACTCTTTTGGGGCACGTTGTTCGCCATCAACTTTGCGATGGGCGTCGCCACCGGCGTGGTGATGGAGTTCCAGTTCGGCATGAACTGGAGCTACTACAGCCACTATGTCGGCGACATCTTCGGCGCGCCGCTCGCCATCGAAGGCCTGATGGCCTTCTTCCTCGAGGCGACATTCATCGGCCTGTTTTTCTTCGGCTGGGATCGCCTGAAGCCGGTCGGACATCTCGCTGTGACCTGGCTGGTGGCACTCGGCGCCAATTTCTCCGCACTGTGGATTCTGATCGCCAATGGTTGGATGCAGAATCCGGTTGGAGCGGTGTTCAATCCCGACACCATGCGGATGGAGGTCACGAACTTCATTGACGTGATCTTCAATCCCGTCGCCCAGGCCAAGTTCGTCCACACCGTCAGTGCCGGCTATGTGAGCGGCGCCGTTTTCGTGCTGGCGATCAGCGCCTTGTTCCTGTTGCAGCGTCGTCATCGCGATGTCGCCATCCGCTCGATGGTCGTCGCGGCCAGCTTCGGCCTAGCGGCGGCGCTCTCGGTGGTCGTGCTTGGCGACGAGTCCGGCTACGAGACGACCGCGCACCAGAAGATGAAACTCGCGGCCATGGAGGACATGTACGAGACGCAACAGGCGCCTGCGTCGTTCACGCTCCTTGCCATCCCCACCGGTGACGGCCAGCAGTTTTCCATTCGCATCCCATGGGTCTTCGGTCTCATCGCAACGCGATCGTTCGATAAGCCGGTGGTGGGAATCAATGACCTGGTGAAGGCAGCAGAGGCCCGCATAACCAATGGCATCACGGCCTACAAGGCGCTCCAGCAGATTCATGCCAATCCGGCCGACCAGGCGGCGCGCGCGACGTTCCAGAGCTCCCAGCAGGACCTCGGCTACGCCTTGCTCCTCAAGCAGTATCCGGACGGCGTCGAGAATGCGACCAGCGATGATATCACCAAGGCAGCACAGAGCACCGTGCCCGATGTGTGGTCGCTGTTCTGGACCTTCCGGATCATGGTCGGCGTCGGCTTCTTCTACATCGCCTTTTTCGCCTTCTGGTTCTGGAAGGCGTCGACCCACCGGCTCGAGAGCAGCCGTTTCTGGCTCTGGGTGGCGGTGTGGTCGTTGCCGCTGCCATGGCTCGCGATCGAAAGTGGCTGGCTGGTCGCGGAGCTCGGCCGCCAACCCTGGGTTGTCGAAGGGGTCCTGCCGACTTTCTATGCGGCTTCAGGCCTGCACTTGTGGGATCTCGCGATCTCCCTGACCTTCTACCTGCTCGTCTACACAGTGCTGCTCGCCATCATGGTCTGGCTGATGGTCCGCGCCATCAAGCACGGCCCATCCGAGCAGTCCGTCCTCGACCTCAACGAAGAGATGCCGGCCCCGCTTATGGGTGCCCCAGCGCTGGAGCCCGCCGAATGAGTAGCATTCCGCTCGACTACGAAACTCTCCGCCTGATCTGGTGGGCCCTGCTGGGCGTCTTGCTCATCGGCTTTGCCGTCATGGGCGGCATGGACCTCGGCATGGGAACGCTCCTTCCCTTTGTTGCCCGTACCGACGAAGAGCGCCGCGTGGTGCTCAACCTTTCAGGCCCGACCTGGGAAGGAAACCAGGTCTGGCTCGTGCTGGGCGGCGGCGCCATCTTTGCGGCCTGGCCTGCGATCTATGCTGCAAGCTTCTCCGGCTTCTACCTCGCGATGATCGCGGTTCTCCTGGCCCTGATTCTGAGGCCGGTGGGCTTCAAATTCCGCGGCAAGGTCGCCGACCCTCGCTGGCGTACCGCCTGGGACTGGGCGCTGTTCATCGGCGGTTTCGTGCCCTCGCTGATCTTCGGCGTCGCGGTCGGCAATCTCTTCCTCGGCGTGCCGTACCAGCTCGACGACACGCTTCGCGCCAGCTACGCGGGCAACTTCTTCGGCCTACTGACGCCGTTCGCTCTGCTCACCGGCTTGCTGAGCCTCTCGATGCTCACCACGCAGGGTGCGGCCATCATCGCAGCACGGACGAACGGCGACATCACCGAGCGTGCACGCACCTATGGCAAGTGGGCGGCAGCGGCGACGCTCGTACTCTTCCTGCTCGGCGGCATCGTGACGCTGTTCATGCTCAACGGCTACCAAGTGACGAGCGCGCAGAACATGGCCGGGCCCTCGAACCCGCTCGGCAAGACTGTGGCCGTCGTGCAGGGCGCCTGGCGCAACAACTACGCCACCATGCCTTGGATGATCGTCGCGCCGACCATCGCAATCCTGGGCAGTGTGATCGCCTATCTTGGGTTTGAGCTCCGGGCCAGGATGCTGGGGCTGTTTGGATCGAGCCTCACCATCTTCGGCATCATCTCGACGGCTGGCCTGTCGCTCTTTCCGTTCCTGATGCCGTCCTCCATCGATCCCAATGCCAGCTTTACGGTGTGGGATGCCTCGTCGAGCCAGATGACGCTCTTCATCATGCTGTGCGCCACGGTGTTCTTCCTGCCGATCGTCCTCGCATACACCGCCTGGGTGTACCGGGTGATGCGCGGCACCGTGACCACCACCAGCCTAAACCGCAACCCCAATGCCTACTGAAAGGTACGATCGATGTGGTATTTCTCGTGGATCCTCGGCGTCAGTCTCGCCTGCAGCTTCGGCATCCTCAACGCCATGTGGTACGAGCTGCGTGAGCCCAGGCCGACGCCGGCGGAGGTCCGCAAGGACTGAGCTTTTGGTGCGGGTCGCACAGGGCCCCGCACCTTCCGGTGCACGCGGACCATGCTTGACGGCGATCAAACAGCTTTGGCCCCCGAGGTCCCATGCTCGACGCAAACAGGAGTTTGCGCCCTGATGCAGGAACAGATGATTCGCCGGCTGTCTGCGCCGGTCCCTCGCTATACCAGCTACCCCACGGCACCGCATTTCACCGAGGCGATCGGCGAATCCGCATATCGTGGCTGGCTGGGCGACGTGATGCCGGCCACTCTGGTTTCGCTGTACCTGCACATCCCGTTCTGCGACCGGCTTTGTTGGTTCTGCGGATGCCACACCAAACAGGTGCTGCGCTACGCCCCGATCGCAGCCTATCTCAAGGCCCTCCAGGCCGAGCTGCGTACCCTCGGAGCCGCGCTGAGCGATCGCGGCCGAGTGACCCAGATACATCTGGGAGGTGGATCGCCCTCGATGTTGCTCCCCGCGGACATGTGCCTGCTCTCGGACCGCATCCGGGAACAGCTGACGGTTTCGGAGGGTGTCGAATTCAGCATCGAGGTCGACCCCAATGATATGACGCCCGATCGCTACGATGGCTTTGCCGAGGCGGGCGTGACCCGCGTCAGTGTCGGAGTCCAGGATTTCGATCCGCTCGTTCAGCGCAGCATCAACCGCATCCAGACTGTGGAACAAACCCGGGCCGTGATCGATGCGGTGCGCCGTCGAGGCGTTCGCTCGGTCAATCTCGATGTCCTCTACGGCTTACCTCACCAGACCATTGACTCGCTCGATGCGACTGTCGACGCCGTTCTCGAGATGGCACCGGATCGCATTGCACTGTTTGGCTATGCTCACGTGCCCTGGATGAAGACACACCAGAAGATGATCGACGAGGCCGCTCTGCCCGATGTCGTCGAGCGGTACTACCAGTCGCAACACGCGGCCGCGAAACTTGTCGCAGCGGGCTACGAGCCCATCGGCATGGATCACTTCGCGCGTCCCGGCGATCCATTGGCGGTGGCCGCACGGGAAGGCCGCCTGCATCGAAACTTCCAGGGCTACACCACGGATGACGCCCCGGTGTTGATCGGCTTGGGCGCATCCGCTATCGGAACGCTGCCGCAGGGATACGTCCAGAACGTCACTCCGACAGGGGAGTATATGCGGCGTGCCCTCGCGGGCGAACTTCCGATCGCTCGAGGTTTCGCGCTGACGGCTGACGACCGGCTCCGTCGCTATGCGATCGAGCAGCTGATGTGCAATGCCGAGCTGCGGGTCTCGGACTTGCAGAGCCGCTTCGGGACGATCTCGGGTCAGCTCGTCGAGGACATGCATATGCTTTATGCGCTCGACGGGGAGGCTCTCGTCACCTTCGACGGCGACCGGCTTGCCCTCACGGAGCGCGGTCGACCCTTCGTGCGGACGTTTGCCTCCACCTTTGACGCCTATTTGTCGGCCGGGAAGCCCCGCCACTCGGTGGCTGTCTAGGGAAGACGATCAACTCGGTCCGCTCGCGGCGTTGCCGCTCGTGCGGGGCGATCCCTCGCCAGCTCTTCCTCAAGCAGCGTCTTCAACACGGCAACGCGCTTTGGATCTGTCTCTCTTGCGATCCCGTCCCGCAGGCGCCGAACATTCTCTTCATGAACGAACTGATCGATATGCGGCATGTCGCGTCCCTCCCGCTTGCCCCAAACCGAACAAACCTAATATAGGTTAGTCTATCGATCTTCTATGCGCACCTTAATTCTGAGACGTGTTCCCGCCTCAGAGCACAGCATAGTTGCGGCCTCTATTTCGATCTATATTGCAACGGTATAGCCGATGGCCAAGCGTTCCGGTGGCTCAGGGGAACCTCACCGCTCATCGCAACCTTCAATGGTCCGCCTCGGCAAGAGGTCGTGCGCCGTGGGTGCGGACGTGTTCAACAAAGGCCTCCGCGAACAGCCGGAGCTCGTTCCAGTCCGTCCATTCGTGGTCGCGGCTGGTGTCAAATCGATTGCCGTCGACCAGCCCCAGGAGCCAACGGGCAAATGCGTAGTGGCGCGTATAGAGCCGCGCCCCGGCGACGTGCTCGGTAAAGAGCGGTGTCCAGCCGGTCTGCGTGGCCAGGGTAGCTGCATACCCCTGGGCCCGCTGCAGGTCGCCCGGCTGCAGGTTGGCAGCCGACATCGACACCGACAGGAAGGCGTTCGGCATGGCCGATAGTTCAGAGCGGTGCCCCCGGACAAATTGCACCAGCTGACGCTGATACCGGCCCGCGTGCACCCGGCCGGCGAGGATGGCGGCATCGTAGCCTGAGAGGCTGATATTCTGCGGGTCGTCGAGGATATTCCGAACCGCAATGTCCGTACCATGCTCGCGCAATTGATCGGCGACATATTTCGCGATCTTTCGCGTCTGCCCCTCCGACGTCCCGTAAAGCACCAAGACCTTCATGGTTGCCTCCTGTTTGCCGAGCGCCAGCTGCCCAATCCCGGCAGATGTCCGATTTCTCGTTGCCTTTCCGGGAACGGCTTAACGCCCAAGGCCCCTCCTGAACTTGCTTCTGAGACTAGTCGCCGGAGCATACCTCGCCTTGATCCAGCGCAATCAGTGGCAATCGGGGACGCTTTACCCACTCCGTGTCCCGTTGCCCGCCGCATTCTCAGGAGGAGAGTGAGGCGTCCGGCGCGTTCGCGCGTCCCCCGCAGCCGCGTCGTGTCGCAGAAGGGCGATGACGTCATTGTCACTTACCTGGTCGAAGTCTTCGTAGAAGCGGCCTATCGCACCCATTGTCGGCGGGGTCTCAAGGCACACCACGTCGTCAACCTGCCGTCGCAGTTCCACGACGACATGGCGCGGAGCGACCGGCGCTGCCACCACAATCCGCTTCGCTCCCGCTCCATCCACCGCCTTCAACGCCGCGCGAATGCTGGCTCCGGTCGCGATCCCGTCATCGACCAGTATCGCCGTTGCGTCTTTCAGCGGCACCGACGATCGATCAGCCAGATACGTCGCCCGCCGCCGCCTCGCCTCTCTCAGCTCTTCGTCACGGATTGCGGCGAACTCCCCCGAGGAAATTCCCGCCGCGACGAGAACGTCGTTGTTGACCAAGGTGAAGGGCGGTTCGGTGTCGACCACCGCGCCCATCGCCAATTCCGGCTGGGCCGGAACGCCGATCTTTCGGACAATCACCAGATCGAGCGGGGCACCGAGCCCGCGCGCCACCTCGGCTGCTACTGGAACCCCACCCCGAGGCAGGGCCAGGACCACGCATGTCTGGTCGCGATAGCGGCGCAAGGCCTCCGCCAGCAAACGACCCGCGTGTGTGCGATTGCGAAAGATCATCGGATCCCGTGCAGCGTCGCCGTCAACTCCCGCGGCCCCGGTTCTTCCCCGGAGCCGCGATCTCGAGGCGGCTCAGGCCGCCTTGATCTCCACCTTCTTCACCGGCTTCTGCGCCTCTGCCGTCTTGGGCAGGCTGACCGTCAGTACGCCGTTCTTGAAGGATGCCTCAATCTTGCCGGCGTCGACGCCGTCGGGCAGGGAGAACGACCGCTCGAACGATCCGAAGCGGCGCTCCTGGAGGTAGTAGTCCTTCGACTTCTCCTCTTTGTCTTCGTGCTTCTCGCCCTTGATGACGATGTTGCCATTGCGCAGGGTGACGTCGACGTCCTTGGCGTCGAGGCCCGGCAATTCGGCGGTTATCTCGAAGGCTTTGTCCTTCTCCGCAATGTCGACCGCCGGCGCCGCCCAGTCCACGGTGCGAAACAGCGGCCGCATCGACTCGAAGGGGCGCATCCAGTTGCCCCGCCCGAAGTCTTCAAACAGTCGATCGACCTCATGGCGAAGGTCGTCGAACGGCCGCCACGCGGTAGCAGCAGCCGGCACCTGGGCAGATTTGGCCTCGGTCTTGATGGGAAGTTTCGTAGCAGTCTCGACCATGATCAGGTCCTCCTATGCTTGACAGCCAATAGTGCGCACGATCCCTCGTTCTGAGTTTGACGCCGATCAAGGTGATCGGCGCACCCCGGTGCTATTTCTGTTTTTTTCAGCCGCACCGTATCTGCCACCAACAATCGAGGACCCCCACGATGGCGCGTCTCAAGCTCCACAATAAATCCTGCGTTCTTGTCTGCGACGGCAGTAAGGCATTGTTCTACATCAACGTCGGGGACGCACAGGCGATCTCGCTCCAGGTGATCAAGGAAATGGTCGATCATCATCCCCCGACGCGGGAACTCGGGACCGACAAGCCGGGGCGAAGCTTTTATTCCATGGGTGGCTCGCGCAGCTCGATGCAAGAGACTGACTGGCACGATACCGCTGAAACGCAATTCTTGCGGCAGGTGGCCGGGGCGTTTGGCGAGGTGGTTCGGGGCAGTGGGACAAAGCAAGCGGTCGTGATCGCGCCACCCCGAGCCCTGGGCGTTCTGCGTGAGCACCTGGCCGACGACGTGCGCAGCGTCGTGAAGGCCGAGTATTCGCGGGACCTGGTCAAAGTGCCGACACCGAAAGTTGAAGCGTTCCTGCAGGCCGAAGGCGAATTGCGCTGAGGAGCGTTCCTGGCGCCAGTTGAGCGCGGTCAAACCGCGAGGCTCTTGGGTCCTAACCCTATGTCTTCTGGGAGAGCACGATGGACATCGTCGTCGTCTACGACAGCATCTACGGAAATACGCGGACCATCGCCGAAGCCATCCGGGAAGAGCTCTCGCTCGGCAACGAGGTGCGGCTGGCCTCCGTGCAGGAGGCCCGCGAGCTCGACCTCACCGCGACCGACCTCTTGGTCGTGGGATCACCAACGCGGGGCTTCCGTCCAACCCCACACGTCTCCGGCTACGTTGAGGGGCTCGACCGTGTGGCCCCGGGCAAACTCGCAGCGGCATTCGACACCAGGATTGATCTGGAGACGGTAAGGCCAGAACCGCTCAGATGGGTCATTGACGTTGGCGGCTACGCCGCGTCGCGCATCGCCGCGAGCCTGGAGAGACACGGCTTCGTCATGAAGGGCGGCCTCGCGGGATTTCTGGTGGAGGGCGCAGAAGGACCACTCAAGCAAGGCGAGCTGGAGCGCGCTCGGGACTGGGCGCGAAACCTCTTGCGCTGAGCTTGTCGGACGCTTGATGCCATCCCGAGGCGAACGCCGATCGACCCACTCGCCCAGGCGGCGATTTCCGAAGGATCGCCGAAGCGCCCCAGTACGATTTTGGCCTCGCCCGCCTCCACGAGCTCGGGGTTCTCTCGGAAGGCGGCGTTCGCATCGGTTAGCGTGTATCCAGGCGCTACGGCGTTCGCGGTGAGTCCGCGCGACCCGTCGACCCTCTCGAACAAGGCCGGGACCGTCGCCGGATCAACGAGATCCGCGTACCCACTGCCAGCCAACGAGTGCATCGAAATCCCCATGTGCTCCTCCAATGCCAGGCAGAAGACAGGGGAGACTTTGGAAACGACTTGCAGGCACTGCGGGACCCGGCGGAGGGTCATGGCGCAACTGGCACGTCATCGCAAGGCAAACAGGTCTTCGTCGAGCGGAACCAGCGTGCTACAAACATGGCATCGCAGCAATGCGGTGCCGTCGAGACTGCCGGCTATGTCAATTGGCCGCGGTCCGATGAGAACCACCCATTCTCGATCTACTGCAACCAACCTCGTGCCGCACGAAGTGCAGGCAATTTGGTAAGGAAATGTCCGAGGTAAGTGCGGACGGACTGGCTCGACCCGAGCGGCCATTTCTTGAATCCCTCCAAGCGACCTAACAGGGACGATACTGCTTCCAAGCTTGTCCGGACTTGCGGTGGGTCAAACTGTTGGCGGAAGGCGGGGTGATTTTCGGAGCCACCACCTCGCAACACCTTGCTGCCCGGATCGGGGCGCTCTGCTTTTCTTCATGAAGCAGCAGAACAGTGAGTGCCATCGGCGTCTCACAGAATGCGATTCCTGTGGCCACTGACCTGCGGTCGGGAGCACAGTATCCTGCGAACAAGACGCATGCGAGCTGTTGTCGCTGGACGCGCCGGTTCGCGGACGATACTCGCGAAATGGCGAGGGTCTTCCAGTATCGGCCCTGCGGTCGGCCGTTTGACTTGCCTCAATCCTCCGCTCGAGCGCGAGCGTACTTGTGGCGCGGCTGCCGCAATACCGCGCGGCTCAAGAGCGCTGCTCTTGTTAACTTGAGGAGACTAACCATGAAGTTCCACCTCGTTGGAGCCATTGTCGGCTCCGCCCTCGTTCTTGCCGTCACCGTCTCGCTGTCGCTCGCGGCGCCAATCAAGGTCGACGGCGTCAAAGCCAATGCGGCCGGTGCTGATGAAATCGTATCGCGCATCGGCCAGTGGGATGCCACCGACATCGACGATCTTGTCAAGGCCGACAAGGTCGTGGTCTTCACCATCTCCGGTGGAACCTATGACGGCAACGACTACAACAAGATCGTCAAGGCCGAGAGCGACACCGGTATGCTGACCGCCATGCACCAGGCGCTGGCAGCCAATGCCGATGTCGCCAAGTGGTTCAAGGACAACGGCTACGACGTCAACGACGTGCGGGCCATCATCCACCACCCCGACAGCAATTCGTTCGACATCTATCTGCACTGAGTGCACAGCCCGCGCCGGCGCGAGGCATCCCGTCTCGCGCTGGTCTGCCGTGGAGGCTGGGCTTCACTGCGATGGTGAGAGCGGCGCCACCTGTGTGGGCCCAGATATGAGGAACGCGTCTTGGCTGGACGATCAGTCGGCTCTTGTTGGAATTAGCCTCACTTTCGTTGCGCTGACGCTGTGGCGCTCTCTTGCGTTGCAGTCTTTGCCGGATGGCTTCGTGACCGCAGCAATCCGGAGAGCCACAACGAACTTCCATTTGCCCTGCTTTGCAGATTGAGCCGCATCAACCGGATACTGCGACCATGGGGCAGACCAACAGTTTTCTTGGACAGGCAACCTTGGCATTCCTCGAATATCTCAGCTTTTGCGTCATCCCGCTGCTGGAGGTCTTGGCGGCTGCGGTGCTCTTGCGTGGCTCGGCCATTGAGTCCCTTCGCGAACAGTGGCGGAGCCTCAGCGCACTGAGTGTCGTGATTTCGGCAATCACGCCGACTATCACCTTTATCCTGCTCCTTCGGCTCTATGCCTATCCGCTCTCCGCACTCCCCCAAGCACTATTTGCCGCGAGCGCAATGGCAATCGTTGCCGTCGCGCTGCTCTCATTGGTCGTTCGCTGGCGCTACAAGGCCGCAGTTAGTTGGCCGCTCCTCTGGACCGGTATTATCGCCGCCGAGCTGTCGTTCCTTGTCAAGCTGGAGGTCGGTGGATGGGCCGCGCTCGGGGAGATGATCTTCGGAATCTATTTCGCGATCCCAGTCGTGCATGTGCTCGTTCGTTTAATAACATCCAGCAGCGCA
>JBQCIY010000148.1:0-4233 GCA_051953275.1 Devosia sp.
TTCGCGGCCGCGCCGATCACCTTCGACGGGCTGTGGATGGACCACTATCTCGAAACCTTCGCCGGAGTGCGGGTGATTGGAACGCCGATCAAGTCGATGCGGCAGATCTTCCGCGGCGGTGGCGTCGACCTCTACACCATGGCTGGGACGCTGCGCGGCGCCGAGTACCTGAAGTGGGGCATGCAGCGCGTGCCGCCCGCCTGGTACGGCAACATCGTCCATACCCACCGCGCCATCGACGATGCGCGCGGCTTCGCCAACGTGCTGGCCAAACTGTTCGAACTCTCGGGCGGCCTGCCCAAAATCGAATCGACCGAAAGCGTATATCGATGAAATTCACCCTCGAGTGGCTCAAGGATCATCTCGACACACAAGCGTCTGCCGACGCGATCGGCACGGCGCTGACCACCATCGGCCTCGAGGTCGAGAGCGTCGAGGACCAGGGCAGGCCGCTCAGGCCCTTCGTGGTCGCCAAGGTGGAATCGGCGGAGCCGCATCCCAATTCCGACCACCTCAAGGTGTGCAAGGTCGATGCCGGAACCGGCACGCTGATCGACGTGGTGTGCGGTGCGCCCAATGCGGTCAGCGGCATGAAGTCGGTGTTCGCGTTCCCCGGAACCTGGATTCCGGGCAAGGATTTCGAGCTCAAGGCCGGCGTGATGATCCGCGGCCAGCCGAGCAACGGCATGCTGTGCTCGGCGATGGAGCTGGAGCTGAGCAACGACCACGAGGGCATCATCGTCCTGCCCGACGATGCGCCGGTCGGCGTCCCCTATGTCGACTATGCCGGGCTCAACGGCGTGGTGTTCGACATCTCGATCACCCCCAACCGCGGCGACGCCACCGGCATCTACGGCGTGGCGCGCGACCTCGCGGCGTATGGGCTGGGCGAGCTCAACCCGACCGACCGCTACATGGCGCCGGTGCCGTCCGCGGGGCCGAGCCCGATCCCGCCGCTGCCGCAGAATTTTGCGCCCGGCGAGCCCAAGGCGATCCGCAAATTCGCTGGCCGCTATATCGCCGGCGTCAGGAACGGCCCGTCGCCCGAGTGGCTGCAGCGCCGGCTGCGCGCGGTGGGCCTGAGGCCGATCAATGCGCTGGCCGACATCACCAACTTCGTGTCGCAGGGCTGGGGACGGCCGCTGCACGCCTACGACGCCGACAAGGTGACCGGCACCATGCTGCTGCGCAACGCGCGGGCGGGTGAAACGCTCGAGGGCCTCGACGGCCGCACGCACACGCTCGACGAGACGATGTGCGTCATCGCCGACGACACGGGGCCGCTCTGCCTCGGCGGCATCCTGGGCGGCGTGCCGTCGAGCTGCACCGATGCGACCGTGAACGTGTTCATGGAATGCGCCAGCTGGGACCCCGACGAGATCGCCAAGACCGGCCGCAAGACCGGCATCGTCTCGGACGCGCGCTACCGGCTCGAGCGCTCGGTCGACCCGGCGCTGACCGAGCCTGGTCTGGAGCTCGCGACGCGCCTGGTGATCGAGATTTGCGGCGGCACGCCGATGACCCCGGCGATCTCGGGCGAGGACGTGTTCCCCAACACCGTGATCGACTTCCCATTGAGCGAGGTGAAGCGGCTGACCGGCCTCGATTTGCCGGCGGCGCGGATCATCGAGCTGCTGTCGCGGCTCGGCTTCGTGGTGGCCGGCGAGGGCCCGCTGGTGTCGGTCAAGGTGCCCTCGTGGCGGCCCGACGTGACGCAGAAGGCCGACCTCGTCGAAGAGGTGATGCGCATGGAGGGCGTCGACACCGTGCCGGTGACGCCGCTGCCCCGGCTCCACGACGTGGCGCCGCGCATGCTGACGACGATGCAGAACCGCCGACGGTTGAGCAAGCGCGTGCTTGCCGCCCGCGGTCTCGACGAGGCCGTGACCTGGTCGTTCATTTCGGCCGAGGAGGCGCAGCGCTTCGGCGGCGGCAAGCCGGAGCTGAAGCTTGCCAACGCCATCGCCTCGGACCTGAGCGACATGCGGCCCTCCCTGCTACCAGGCCTGCTGGCGGCGGTGCGGCGCAACCAGAACCGCGCTTTCCGCGATGTCGCGCTGTTCGAGGTGGGGCAAGTGTTCTTGAGCGACAGGCCCGAGGGCCAGCGCACCTACGCCACCGCCGTGCGCGCGCGCGACGCGACCAAGACCTGGCAGGGCGGCACGAGCCTCAGCGTGTTCGACGCCAAAGCCGACCTTGCGGCCGTGCTCGACGCGCTCGGGCACGATATCGACAAGCTGCAACTCGTCGCCGAAGCGCCGGCCTGGACCCATCCCGGCCGCGGCGGGCGCCTGCAGCTTGGGCCGACCAATGTCATCGGCTGGTTCGGCGAGCTGCATCCGGCCTGGGCCCAGGAGCTCGACGTCACCGGACCGGTCGTCGCGTTCGAGCTCGACCTCGACGCGATCCCCGAGCCCCGCCGCAAGGCGACCCGGGGCAAGGGCGCGCTGAAATTGTCCGACCTGATGCCGGTAGAACGCGATTTTGCCTTCGTGCTCGACCGCACGGTGGCGGCGACAACGCTGCTCAAGGCGGCACGCAACGCCGACAAGGCGCTGATCAGCGACGTCGGCATCTTCGACCTGTTCGAGGGCGGCAGCCTCGGCGAGGGCAAGAAGTCCGTCGCCCTGCGTGTGACCCTGCAGCCGACGGACAGGACGCTGACCGACGAGGACATCGACAAGGTGTCCACAGCGATCGTCGCGGCGGTGAGCAAGGCAACCGGCGGCACGCTGCGCACATGAGTGTGACGCTCGAAGCCAGTTCCTACGCAGCGCTCCCGGCAGGCAGCGCGGCGGGACGCCGGCCTCGAGCTCCAGGTCGCGAGCGCCCGGACGCGTTCACGCGGGCGTTCGATACGAAAACGCTGTTCTACGACTGCTTCTGGCATGCCGATGGACAGCGCGTGCTGCTGGTCGGGCCGCCACCCTATGGCATCGACTATCGCGGCGCACGGTTCGTCGCCAAGCCATCGGGGCAGGCGGTGCGCGGGCGTTTTAAACCTTCGCTCAGCACGATTATCGCCGCGCTGCTCGGCGTGCCGGCGGGAACGACGGCGATCGAGGCCGCGATCGAGGGCGAGCGGGCAGAGCTGGTGGTGCAACCCAGCACCTGCGAGCGCTTCGCCCGCCGGCGCCTGCTCTTCACCATCAACAAGAACAACGAGCTCGGGTGGATCCGCGAATGGGCCGAGTATCATGCGCGGGCCCATGGCACCGATGCGGTCATCCTCGTCGACAATGCGTCGACGGCGTATGGGGCAGGCGAGCTGGAGGAGACGCTGGCCGGCGTGCCGGGGCTGGCCGAGGTCGCGGTGCTGAGGTGGCCGCAGAGCTTCGGGCCGATCGATCCGGCGGTGCGCAAGGACCCGTACTGGGCCCGCTTCCTGCAGATCGGCTCGATGAGCGTGGTGCTGCGGCGTTATGGGGAGCGCGCATTCGGCCTGCTCGACTGCGACATCGACGAGCTCGCCGGCACGCGCTCGGGCCGCTCGATCTACGAGCTTGCGCACGAGTCGCGCGGCGGGCTCGTGGTGTTCCGCGGCACCTGGATCGAAGCGACGGGCGGGGGGCGCCGGCATCGCGATTTCACGCAGAAGCTCAGCGATCCGGACGCGGCGCGCTCGCCGCAGCGCAAATGGTGCCTCGATCCCAGCCGAGCCTGGGTGCGGAAGCTCTCGGTGCATCCCTACTGGCACTGGATCGAGGGCCGGGCGCCGTTCAGCAAGTCAATGCCGGACGACGCCACCTACTGGCACTTCAAGGGGATCAATACCAACTGGAAGCAGCAACGCACCGCGGCGCCGACTGGAACGACGGTCCAGGACAAGGGGTTGGCGATGGCGATGAGCAGGGCCGGGATGACCGGTGGTGCGTAGTCGCTGAGCGGCCAGATTTTGGGCTCGTCGCGCCGCCATCTATTCATCCATCCTCTGTTCGCCCACAGTGTCATTCCCGCGCAGGCGGGAATCCATGCAGAGCGCGAGGACGTCCGCGAGGCCGGTCTGCATTCCCGCCTGCGCGGGAATGACATCGTGAGTGCATCGGCGTCGGCTATTGCCTCCCTCTCGAGCGGGAGCGGCTATCCGATCGCCAGCCGGCTCTTCTGCTGCCCATTCGCATCGAAGTTCGACGGGTCCAGCCAGCGTTCGTATTCGGCGCGATAGCGCGGCCAGTCGCCGTCGAGCATGGCGAACCAGGCGGTGTCGCGGTTGGCGCCCTTCTGGATCATGTG
>JBQCIY010000149.1:0-7655 GCA_051953275.1 Devosia sp.
TCGCCGCTCAGCGGCAGCAGCATCGCGACCTGCACCGGACCGCTGCCGAAGCTCTGGCCCTGCGGCGCGGGTGGCCCGCCGATCGGGCTCAGCATGTGGGAAAAATTGAGATCGCCGGCGCTGCAGCCGCTCAAAGTGAGCAGTGACAGCCCGCCAAAAAGCGCCCGCCGGCGCGTGATTTCGGCAAATCCGCTGGTGACCCGAATCCCTGCTGCCTCCCCGCCCGCTCTTTCTATACAAAGGGCGGCAGCCTGCTTAAAGACGGAAATACTCCCGAGGCACCGAGGACGTTTGGTGGAGGCGCGCCGCTACTTCATCGCCGGCACTGAGTTCCAGGCGCCCGAACTGGCGCCGGGCCTCCATGTCGTTGCGACGCCGATCGGCAACCTGCGCGACATGACGCTGCGCGGGCTCGAGACGCTGGCGGCGGCCGACGTGATCTACTGCGAGGACACCCGTACCAGCGCCAAGCTCTGCGAGCATTTCGGCATCACGACGCCGCGCAAGGCGCTGCACGAGCACAACGAGCGGGCGCTGGTCGACACCATTCTCGACGACCTCCGGCGCGGCGGCCGCGTGGCGCTGATCTCCGACGCCGGCACGCCGCTCTTGAGCGATCCCGGCTTTCCGCTGGTGCGCGCCGCGCGCGAGGACGGCCTGCCAGTGTTCGCGGCGCCGGGCGCCTCCGCGCTGCTGAGCGCGCTCGCCGTAGCGGGCCTGCCGACCGATGCCTTCGCCTTTCTCGGCTTCCTGCCGCCGAAGACCGAGGGCCGCGAGAAAGCCCTGCGCGGGGTGGCGGCGCGCCCCGAAACGCTGGTGTTCTACGAATCGCCGCGGCGCCTGGCCGAGAGCCTGGCGTCGATGGCCAAGGTCTTCGGCGCCGAACGCGTCGGCGTGGTGGCGCTGGAGCTGACCAAGAAGTTCGAGCGGACGTTCCGCGGGCCGCTCGGCGATCTGGCGCAGCAGTTCGCTGAGGCCGAAACCAAGGGCGAGGCTGTGATCCTCGTCGCCGGCGCGCCGCACGCCGAGGCCGATCCGGACGAGTGGCGCGCCGCGCTCGCCGAAGCGATGGCGGAGCAGCCGCTGCGCGCCGCGGTGGATGCAATCGCCGCGCGCTTCGGCCTCAAGCGCAAGGAGGTCTACGATGCCGCGCTCGCCCGCAAGGCGCAGCAGTAGGTCGCCGGTCGAGTTCCGGAAATTCGCCGAAGGCGCCGGGCGTCGCGGCGAATGGTGGGCCGGCCTGTTCCTCAGGCTGCAGGGCTTTCGCATCGTGGCGCAGCGGGTGAAGACGCCGGTCGGCGAGATCGATCTGATCGCGCGCCGCGGCGCACTCACGCTGTTCGTCGAGGTGAAGTCGCGCTCCTTTTCGCACCAGGAGGAGGAGGCGCTTGCGGCCGTCAATCGCCGGCGCATCGTGCGGGCGGCGCAACTCTGGCTGGGCCGCCACCCCGAGGCGATGGACGGCGAAACCCGCTTCGACGTGATTTTCCTTGCGCCGTTCGCGTGGCCGCGCCATCTCAGGGGCGCTTTCGACGCGACGGGTCTGTGAGCCCGTCCCATCCACAAGGTCATCCCCGCGCAAGCGGGGACCTCTGTTTATGGGAGGACCGAAGGCAACGGAGGTTCCCGCTTTCGCAGGAATGACTCCATGGGTGTGGCGGAATGTGGAGCCGAATGTGTCGCTGAGCGTCGCTGTCCAGATGGACCCTATCGCCTCGATCAACCCGCGCGGGGATTCGACCTTCGCCATGATGCTGGAGGCGCAGGCGCGCGGGCATCGGCTCGATTACTATACCATCGAAACGCTGGGGCTGCGCGACAACAGGCTATCCGCCGAGGTCGCGCCGATCACGGTGTTCGACAAGGAGAAGGGCGAGCACTTCGCGCTGGGGGAGAGCAGGCGCACCGATCTGTCGACCTACGACGTCGTGCTGATGCGGCAGGACCCGCCGTTCGACATGAACTACACAACCATCACCCACATGCTCGAGCGCATCCATCCGAAAACCTTCGTGGTCAATCCGCCGGCGGCGGTGCGCAACGCGCCCGAAAAGATCCTCGTCACCGAATTCCCCGAGCTGATGCCGCCCACGCTGGTGACCCGCGACAGAAAGCAGATCCAGGAGTTCCGCAAGGAGCACGGCAACATCATCGTCAAGCCGCTCTACGGCAACGGCGGCGCCGGCGTGTTCTTCATCGAGGAGGGCAGCCACAACCTGGTGAGCCTGCTCGAGCTGTTTGAAACGGCGTTCCGCGAGCCGTTCATGATCCAGCGCTACCTCCCCGAGGTGCGCCAGGGCGACAAGCGCATCATTCTCGTCGACGGCGAGGCGGTGGCCGGGCTCAACCGCGTTCCGTCGGACGGCGAGGCGCGCGCCAACATGCATGTGGGCGGCCGCGCCGAGCTCAGCCCGCTGACGGAGCGCGAACGCCACATCTGCGCCACTATCGGGCCGCGGCTCAAGGCGCTGGACATGATCTTCGTCGGCATCGACGTGATCGGCGGCTACCTCACCGAGATCAACGTCACCTCGCCGACCGGCATCCGCGAGATCAAGCGCTTCGGCGGACCCGACATCGCGCCGATGCTCTGGGACGCGATCGAAAAGCGCCGGGCCTGATTTGGTCCGCGCCAACCCGTTCTCGGTCAGTACCGCCCGCGGCGTCTCGGTGTTGCGCGCCCTCGACATGCAGCGGCCGGAGCAGCACCGGCTGGCGGCCGATCCCTACGCACCGCATTTCGTCAATCCGCTGACGGTGCTCGCGACGCGGGCAGCACTCGCGACCGGTACGCTGCGGCTGATCGGCTTCGAGCCGATGATCAATTTCGCCCTGGCGCGCGAGCGGCTGATCGGCGAGCTGATGGACCAGGAAGCGACGGCGGGGATCGGCCAGATCGTCATTCTCGGCGCCGGCTTCGATACGCGCGCCTATCGCTTGGCGGGTGGTGCCGGCATCCCGGTGTTCGAGGTCGACCATCCGGTGACGCAGCACGCCAAGCGGACGGCCATCGCCGGCGTGGTCGAGCCGCTGCCGGGCAATGTGCGGTTCGTGGCCGTCGACTTCGACCGCGACGATCTCGGTGCGCGCCTGCACGATGCCGGCTATCGCGCGGACCTGCGCACCCTGTTCGTCTGGCAGGGCGTGATCATGTACCTGACGCCGGCCGGCATCGACGCCACGCTCGGCGTCGTCGCGACCCACGCCGCCGCAGGGAGCATCGTCGTCTTCGACTACATGTATGCGCGGCTCAAGCGCCGCATGGCCGGGCCGTCGCCGCTCCGGCTGTTCACCCAACTGGTGGGGGAGCAGATGAGCTTTGCCATTGACCCGCAGGACCTTGGCCCGTTCCTGGCGGCGCGGGGCTTCGAGATGGTCGAGAGCATCGACGGCGAGATGCTGCAGCGCCGCTATGCGGGGCGGCTGCAAGGCCGCCCGGTGGAGCGCGATGCGGCCATCGCGGTCGCGCGGGTCGCGGGCTGACTATTCCGCGGCATCCTCGGCGTTGAGGTTGTCGGCCTCCCACTCGGCCTCGGGGATCGGCTGGCCGAGTGTGAACTCGAACGCCGTGACGCCGGCCAGGTCAGCCGCCGCGGTGCACTTGAACGTCATTCCATACCATTTGCGGCGCGAGCGGAACGCCGCGCCCGGCGCGCTGAGGGTGAGGCCGGCGGTGAGCGGATCGCTGGTCGCATACGGCACCAGCGTATCCGGGTCGTATTGCGGCATGGCCCGCCGGATCTGCTCGAGCCCTTCGATGTTGCAGACCTGCACCAGCTTTTCGCTCGCGGCCAGCGTGCCGAAGGTCTTGCGGATACGCGCCATCCCCGGCTCCTCGAGGATCGCCGCAGCATAGAATTTCGTCGCCTTCACCGTGCCGTCGCCGACGGCACTTGGCAGGCCGGGCGGCGAGGGCGCCAGCCGGGTGGACGTGTCGGGCGCCACCTCGGCGGCCGATGCGGCTGGAGCTGCAAGCACCGGGGGCGGCGACGCCGTCGGTGCGGGCGCGACGAGTTGGTCCGGCGTAACGATCTCGACTGCGATCGGCTGCGGCTCCGGGACGATCAGCGGGCGCAGGGGCGAGAGCCAGAGCAGGACGGCACAGAGCAGCGCATGCAGCCCCACCGAGACGAGCGAGCCCCAGGGGCCCGGCCGCGGTGGCGGCGGCAGGTCGAGCGCGAACGCCTCAGCCATCGCCGCGCGCCTTGAGCCTCGCCGTCACGTCCTCGCCGAGGTGGTAGGAGAACGCTGTCACCGCGCTCAGGTCCTTGCTCAGCGTGCAGTCGTAGCTGATGGCGTACCACTTGCCGTCGGAGCGGAAGGCGCCGCCTCCGGCACTGAAGCGCGTGCCGGAGGTGACGGGCTTGCTGAAGGCGTCGGCGATGAGCGCATCGGGCTGGTAGTGTTTTCCGGCATTGCCGATCTGGCCGATGGCTTCGATGTTGCAGGTCTGGACCAGCCGCCGCTGCGGCGGCAGCTGTTTGATCGCCGCCTTGGCCCGCGCCATGCCCGGGGCGTCGAGAATGCTGGCGAGATAAAAACGCCTGGCCGCGTGCATCAGCCCTCCGCCGGGCGGTGGCGGCTCGTCGGATGCGGCCGAGACGTCTGCCGCCGCTGCCGAGTCCTCGCCGATCGCCTCGCTGGCGGCGGTATCCGTGGTGGTGAGCGCCGAGCTCTCGTCGGATGCGGCCTCGCTCGAGTCCTGGGCCGACGACTCCGCGGAGGCGGCGGAGGACAGCTCCGACGCCGACGTCGTGTCCTCGGCCGACGAGGCGTCTTCCGACGAAACCTCGCTCGGCCCGACCGGGATGACGATGGGCCTGGCGCCCTTGATCGGCTGAGCAGAGGACGAAGCGAGCGCCTCGGAGGCGGCGGAGATGGAGGCCGCCATCTCGGAGGACTCGTCCGATGCCGGCGCCGAGGATGGCGCCGCCGATGACGGCACTTCCGACGGCGGACGAGACGACACCACGGCCGACGACGGCAGCTCGGACGACAGCGCCGATGCCGACGAGGGCGCCTCGGCCGACGGCAGCTCCGATGACGGCGCGGCACTCGACGGCGCGAGCAGGGGCACGGCGCTCGGCGGCACCAGCTCCACCGCGATCGGCGGCGGCTCGCCCGCCTCCTCAGGCTGCAGCCGCGGCAGCACCAGCAGGGCGAGCAGCACCAAATGCACCAGCACCGACACCGCCGCCGTGATCAGGATGCGCCGGTCACGCGGCGCCGGTGCGGCGAAGCTCAGATCGGCGGGCACGAGATCGGTCATCGGGCGCGACCTTGCCACGAGGATCGCGGCGAATGCGAGGTCTCGCCTTTGCCGGGCGCATCGGTCATGGTGCCGCCATGCGTCTCGACACTTTCCTGCTCTCGATGTCGACTTTCTTTGCGACCCTCGGGCCGGCCGACCTGATCCTCGTCTATGCGGCGCTGACCGAGCGCAACACCCGCACCGAACGCCAGGTGTTCGCGCTGCGCGGCGCGCTGACGGCAACCGGCATCCTGCTGTTCTTCGCCGTCTTCGGCCAGGCGCTGCTGTCGCTGTTCGGCATCACGCTGCCGGCCCTCAGGATCGCCGGCGGCGTACTGCTGCTGCTGATCTCGATCGACATGGTGTTCGCCCGCCATTCTGGCGGCACCGGCACCACGCCCGAGGAGGAGAACGAGGCGCGCAGCCGGCCGGACATCTCGGTGTTTCCGCTCGGCACGCCGCTGATCGCCGGTCCCGGCGCGATCAGCGCGGTGATCCTCCTCGCCTCGTCCACCGGGCTTTTCACCATCGAGTGGGCCGAAGTGGTGGCGGGGATGCTGGCGATCCTGGTGCTCTGCTACCTCGGCATGCTGGTCGCGATCCCGATCCAGCGCCTGCTCGGCCTCACCGGTCTTGCGGTGGTGAGCCGCGTCGTCGGCGTGCTGCTCGCCGCGCTCGCCATGCAGTTCCTGATCGACGGCATCCACGCGGCGGGATTGTTCGGCACCGTGCCGTAGACCACGAGGCTGCAAGCAAAAAGGCCGCCGGTGCGGCGGCCTTTGCGTGAGCTGCTCGGCAACAGCCTACTTCTTCTTGCCCGGCGCCGCTGTCGTCTGGTTGAGGCCGGCCGTCGCCAGCACCTTCGGCTTTTCCTTCTTGGGTTTTTTGGCTTCCTTGTTGGAGCGCAATTGACCTTTCGCCATGTTTTTCTCCTGTGCTGGAGTCCGGGCCCGCTGCCCGGTCTTGTCCCGACCGAACGCTATTCTCGCGCGTACATCGGCACAAGCGGGCGCTTGGCTCATTTCACCAGTTGGCACTTGCCCTTCGGGCCGAGCGCATCGAGCACGCGCGGATCGCAGCCGGTGAGCAGGAACATCGTCCAGTCGTTGACGTCGCCGTAAAACGCGTTGCGGTCGACCTCGCCGACGACGCCGTTGAGCGTGCCGGTCTGCGTCCACTGCCACATCATCCAGCGCCGGTCGCCGTAGCGCTCCGGCGGCTCGGCCGCGGTCGAGCGCAGCCAGAAGGCATTGTCGAAGTGCTCGCCCTCGAGGATATCGTGGTGGAAGGTGATGTCGGTGTAGATCACCGGCATCTTGCCGGTGTGCTGCTCCATGACCTTGAGCATCAGCCGGATCTTGTCGAGCATGTCGGCCTTGCTGAACCTGGTGGTGCACGACGAGCCGTGGTTCCACTCGAGGTCGAGCACCGGCGGCATCGCGTCAGGGTCGGCCGGCACGTTCTTGACGAACCACGCCGCCTGCTGCGCCGCGGTCGAGCACCAGGTCATGAAGTGATAGGCGCCGTGCGCGATGCCGGCGGCCTTGGCCCGCGCCCAGTTGCCGGCAAAGGCGGGGTCGACATAGTCGTTGCCCTCGGTCGCCTTCATGTACACGAACTGCACGCCGGCCGCGCGGACCTTGGCATAGTCGATGGCGCCCTGGTAGCGCGCCACGTCGAGGCCCTGGATCGGCAGGCCGCGCGCCTTGGCCACGCCCGGATGCGGACGGTTGTCGCCGTGCATCGGCGGCCCGACCTCGCTGCCGATATAGCGCGGGCTGGTGGCGCAGGCCGACAGCGCCAGCAGCAGCAACAGCGCGGCGAGCGGCTTCCACGGAACAACGATCGGAACGGGCAGGCGGACGGCGGAGGCCATGCTGGACGGGCTCGTGGCAAAAATGAAACGTGGTTTTGATTCAACATGGGGCGGTAAACGAAAGCTTGCGCTAACCCTTTGATTTCGCACGATGGTTAACGCCGCTGGCGGGGTCGGACGGCCTGCAATTCCGCCGCTGTTCTCGAAATGTTCTTGCCGGCCTTAACCGTGCTTGTTAGGGTTTGGCCGAGAGCGGGGGTGAGGGCAGGCGATGGCCGCGCGGGTGCAGACCGTGGCGTTCCAGGGCATCGAGGCGGTGCCGGTGGATGTGCAGGCGCAGTTCACCGGTGGCGTGCCGGCCTTCGTCATCGTCGGGCTGCCGGACAAGGCGATCAAGGAAGCCGGCGAGCGGGTGCGCGCGGCGCTGACCTCGTCGGGCCTGAGCCTGCCCGGCAAGCGCGTGGTGGTGAACCTGGCGCCGGCCGACCTGCCCAAGGAGGGCAGCCATTTCGACCTGCCGATCGCGCTGGCGCTGATGGCGGCGCTCGGCGCCTTTCCCGCCGATGCGGTCGACGGCTTCGTGGCGCT
>JBQCIY010000150.1:0-7199 GCA_051953275.1 Devosia sp.
TCGCGTTTGTCATAGCGCTCCCACCGCTTCTTGGCATCGTCGTCACCGCCGTTGTGCTCGACCCAGTGGTCGCCGTGGACGCCGCTTTCCTTCTTCCAGAACGGCGCATCGGTCTTGAGGTGATCCATCAGGAACTGGGCGGCCTCGAACGCCGCCTGCCGGTGCGGCGCGAGCGTCATCACCTGGACGATCGGCTCGCCGGGCTTGAGCGCGCCGTAGCGGTGGATGACGGTCGAGCGCAGCAGCCCGAAGCGCGCCACGGCCTCGGCTTCGAGTGCGGTGATCTGGCTGATCGCCATCTCCTTATAGGTCTCGAGCGTCAGCGTGGTCAGTGCGGCTCTCGGATCGGAGCGGACGAGGCCGGTGAAGGTGACTGCGGCGCCGGCGCCCTGCGACGCCTCGAGGAACAGGTTGGTCTCTGCGCCGGGGTCGAACGGCTCGGCCTGGATGCGGACCGCCATTCTAGCCGCCGGTCATCGGCGGAAACAGTGCGACAACGGCCGCGCCGGCGATCGGCGCCGTATGCGGCACGATCTTCTTGTCGATCGCGGCCCTGATGATTTCGGGCTTCTGCATCGCGAGATCGGCAGCTTCGTCGCGACTGCGCAGCCAGGTGATGAGATCGGCAATGGTGCGGACGTCGGCTGGAGGCGAGACCTCCTCCTCGCCGCGGTCGAGGCGCTCGCGCAGCCACGCAAAATAGAGAATCTTCATGGCGTCGGCGCGCTGAAATAGGGCCAGACCGACATGAAATACTGCCAGCCGGTCCATACGGTGAGGATGCCGGCGAGCCACAGCAGCAGCTCGGCGATCGGCCAGACGCCGACCCACAGCCCCGACAGGATCACGAAGAACAACGCCACCAGCTGCACCGTGGTCTTCCACTTGGCGAGCATGGTGACGGGCACCGAAATTTCCCGCTTCCCCATGAACTCGCGCAGGCCGGAGATGAAGATTTCGCGGAACAGGATGGCGATGGCCGGGACGAGGTCGAGGCCGGAGAAATCATGCGTCCAGGCGAGGGTGACGATCAGCGCGCCGACGAGCAGCTTGTCGGCGATCGGGTCGAGCATCTTGCCGAGGTCCGATTGCAGGCTCATGCGGCGCGCCAGATAGCCGTCGAGCCAATCGGTGATGGCAGCGGCGACATAGATCAGCAGCGCCAGCCAGCGCAGCCAGCCCACGCCGATGCCCACGAACAGGCAGACCACCGGGACCGCGATGATGCGCGCGACCGTGAGCTGGTTGGGCAGTTGCCGGAGCGGGGCGGGCAAATCCATGATGCGAAGGAACAGGAACGGGGCAGGGCGGTCAAGCGGAACCGAACCGGGCGGCATCGGTTCCCCTGTCGTGCGATGGAGGTGCCCATGCCAGCCGACAAGTCGACGCGGGCCGACGAGGTGAAGCCGGCCCCAGCGGCGCCTGCCTTCAAGGACAGGCAGAAGCCGGGACCCGGGGACGCGGACGTTCAAATCAGGCCAGCCGGCCCGGACGGCATGCGCGATGCCCCCAGGCGTCAGTGGAGGCCCGAAGACGAAGCCTCCGACGAGTCGTTCCCGGCGAGCGATCCACCCGCCGCCAATCGGTACGACTAGGCCACCCGCTGCGCCATCTGCCGGCGAGCCGCGACGGCCTCGGCAAGCTTCTCCAGAACCGCGACCGTGGTCTCCCAGCCGATGCAACCGTCGGTAATCGACTGGCCGTAGACCAGCGGCTTGCCCGGCTGCAGCTCCTGCCGGCCGGCAACGAGGTTGCTCTCGATCATCACGCCGACGATGCGGCGGTCGCCGCCGGCGATCTGCGTGCCCACATCGGACAGAACCAACGGCTGGCTCTCGGGCTTTTTCGATGAGTTGGCGTGGCTCGCATCGATCATCACCGCGGGCCGGATGCCGCACTTCACCGCCTCGGCACATGCGGCCTCGACACTGGCGGCGTCGTAGTTCGGAGCTTTGCCGCCGCGCAGGATGATGTGGCAGTCGTCGTTCCCGGTGGTTGCGGCAATGGCCGAGCGGCCATCCTTGGTGACGGCGAGAAAATGGTGCGGCTGGCTCGCCGACTTCACCGCATCGAGGGCGATCCTGACGTTACCATCGGTGCCGTTCTTGAAGCCGACCGGGCAACTCAGGCCCGAGGCGAGCTCGCGATGCACCTGGCTTTCGGTGGTCCGCGCGCCGATGGCGCCCCAGCTGACGAGGTCCGCGAAGTATTGCGGCGTGGTCATGTCGAGGTACTCGCAGCCGGCGGGCAGGCCGAGATCGGCGATGTCGCGCAGCAGGGCGCGGGCGATGCTCAGCCCCTGGTCGATCTTGAAGCTGCCGTCGAGGTCGGGATCGTTGATCAGGCCCTTCCAGCCCACCGTGGTGCGCGGCTTCTCGAAATAGACCCGCATCACCAGCTCCAGCCGGTCGCCGAGGCGCTCGCGCAGCGGCACGAGGCGGCGGGCATAGTCGAGTGCCGCGGCCGGGTCGTGGATGGAGCAGGGGCCGACCACCACCGCGAGGCGGTCGTCGCTGCCGTGGATGATGTTGTGGAGCGCATGGCGCGCCGCGAGCACGGTGCGGGTTGCCGCGTCGGTCCGCGGGAATTCGCGCATCAGCTCGGCGGGCGTTCGGAGCTCGCGGATTTCGCGGATGCGCAGGTCGTCGGTGGATTTGAGCATTTTGCAGGTCCTGTTGGTGGTGGACCGGCGACAAAAAAGCCGCCAGTCGCTGGCGGCTTGTCGGGAAACTCGGCTGTTCGGCTGTCTTAGATCGAACGCATCCCTCCGGCTGCCAGCGGGCATCGGCTGCTAAAATACCAATAGCTAAAGCTGGCGCGGACGAGGTTCATGCGGCGATGTGTAGCGCAGGGCACGGCGCTTGTCACCTGTCGGCGCTCTCGGCGGCGGCCTCGATGATCCTGAGCACGCGCACGACGGTCTCGGCGTCTTCCCGCGGGACGTCCTTGAACACCTCGAGCCGCAGGTGGGTCAGCGCTTCCGTGACTTCCTCGAGCACCTCGCGGCCCTTGGCGGTCAGGTTGACGGCATTGGCCCGGCGGTCGTTGGGGTCCTGTTCGCGCGTGATGAGGCCGGAGGCCTGCAATTCGTCGAGCAGGCGGACCAGCGAGGCGCCCTCGATGCCGATGGCCTCGGCGAGGGCGGTCTGGCGGACGTTTTCCCCCAGCCGGCCGATCCAGATCAGCGGCGAGGAGGCCGCTTCGGAAACACCGTGCTCGGAGGCGGCGTGGCGGGCCATTTTGCGCCAGAGGCGCCCCGCGAGCAGCAGGTCGCGGGTCAGATCGCGGAGCAGATATGCATCTTCACGCGTTGCCAATACTTAGTATCCTAATTATATGGTTCGCTGCTTCGGGCGCTGCCTTCACCCTATCCGGATCCCTTATGCCCACCGAAATGAAAAACCACAAATGGATGGTGCTGAGCAATACGACGCTCGGCATGCTCGCGGCGACCATCAACGCCTCCATCGTGCTGATCAGCCTGCCGGCGATCTTCCGCGGCATCAACCTGCAGCCGCTCGACCCTGGCAACACGGATATCCTGCTGTGGACCATCATGGGGTACATGGTGGTGACTTCGGTGCTGGTGGTGAGCTTCGGCCGGCTGGGCGACATGTTCGGCCGGGCCCGCATCTACAACCTCGGCTTCCTGATCTTCACCCTCGCCTCGCTCGGCCTGAGCTTCATGCCCACCGGCAATATGGCCGGCTGGTTCCTCGTCGGCATGCGCGTTGTGCAGGGTATCGGCGGCGCCATGCTCACCGCGACCTCGACAGCGATCCTGATCGACGTTTTCCCGCCCAAGCAGCGAGGGCTGGCGCTCGGCATCAACATCATGGCGGCCATCGCCGGTCAGTTCATCGGCCTCGTCCTCGGTGGCGTGCTGGCCGACATCAACTGGCACTGGATCTTCTGGATCAATGTTCCGATCGGCGCGCTGGGCACCATCTGGGCCTATCTCAGCCTCAAGGACATCGGCGTCGACCGCAAGCACGGCAAGCTCGACTGGTGGGGCAACATCACCTTCGCCGTCGGCCTGGTGCTGGTGCTGACCGGCATCAACGACGGCATCCAGCCCTACGGCACGTCGCTGATGGCCTGGGGCAGTCCGCGCGTGCTGGGCGAAATGCTCATCGGCCTGCTGTTCCTCGTCGCGTTCCTCTTCATCGAGACGCGGGTGTCCGCGCCGATGATCGACCTGAAGCTGTTCCGCATCCGGCCGTTCACCACGGGCGTCCTCGCGACGCTGCTCGGCTCGATCGGCCGCGGCGGCCTGCAATTCATGCTGATCGTCTGGCTGCAGGGCATCTGGCTGCCGCTGCACGGCTATTCGTTCGAGTCGACGCCGCTCTGGGCCGGCATCTTCATGCTGCCGCTGACCGTCGGCGTGCTGCTGATCGGCCCGGTCTCCGGCTGGCTCAGCGACCGGTTCGGGCCAAAGCTGTTCGCAGCCGGGGGCATGACGCTCGGCGCCCTGACGTTCCTCGGACTGATGCTGCTCAAGGCCGACTTCGAATACTGGATGTTCGCCGGCCTGTTGTTCCTCAACGGCGTCGGTTCGGGCCTGTTCTCTGCACCCAACGCCACGCAGACCATGAACGCCGTGCCCGCCGGCGAGCGCGGCCAGGCCTCGGGCATTCGCGCCACGGCGATGAATGCCGGACAGGTGCTCTCGATCGGCGTATTCTTCACGCTGATGATCATCGGCCTTGCACTGTCGCTGCCCGGCACCATGGAGCAGCACCTGATCGCCCAGGGGCTGCCGCAGGCGATCGCGGCCCAGGTGGCGGGCGAGCCGCCCGTCGCCAGCCTGTTCGCGGCATTCCTCGGCTACAACCCGATGGGCGAGCTGATCCCCCATGCGGCGTTGGCCGCACTGACTGCCGACCAGCAGGCCACGATCACCGGGGCCCACTTCTTCCCCGATTTGCTCAGCGGCCCGTTCATGGTCGGCATCAAGATCGCGTTTTCGATTTCACTGGTCCTCTATATCGGCGCCGCACTCGCTTCATGGCTCGGCGCCGCACCGCGCAAGGTCGCTCCTCCCGAGGCAGTGCCCGCGGAATAACGCGCGGGGTTGACCCGGTCGCCGGCTTCAGACCAAAAGCGGCGAGGCCGGAGGCAGGGCGTGCGTGTGACGACACGACGGAAAGACAACCTGACGGCGCTACCCCTGGTGGCGCCGTTTGTCGTTGTCTATGCCGCGCTCTTCGTGTGGCCGACGCTGCAGATGGTGGCGACGAGCTTCACCAATGGCGGGCTGGTCACCTCGGGCAACTGGGTAGGTCTCGCCAACTACGCCCGGCTGATCGACGACCACAAATTCTGGGGGGCGGTCGGGCACACCCTCTACTTCGTGCTGATGACCGTGGTGCCGAGCACGCTTTTGGGGCTGGCCTTCGCGCTCCTGGTCAACCGGCTCAAGGGCGTGCTGCAGGCGGCCGTGCTGGCGGCGTTCTTCCTGCCCTACATCCTGCCGGTCACGACCGTGAGCTCGATCGCTTGGGCGCTGGCGTCGCCCGGCTTCGGCCCCTTCGGCAATATCGCGCATTCGGTGAGCGGCAACGCCGTGCCGGTCTGGCGCGACCTCACGCTCGCGCTCCCCGGCGTTGCCGTCGTGACGGTCTGGTGGACCATCGGCTTCAATGTCCTGATGTTCGTCGCGGGTCTGCGCGCGCTGCCGCCGGAGCTGTTCGAGGCGGCGCGGCTCGACGGCGCCAACCGCTTCACCACCTTCACGCAGGTCACCTGGCCGCTGATCTGGCCGGTGATGGCGCTCGTGCTCACGATCCAGCTCATTCTGCAGCTCAAGGTGTTCGACCAGGTGTTCCTGATCCTGGGCAACGGCCAGAGCAACTCGACCATGGTCCTGGTGCAGTACATCTACGTGTCCGCCTTCACCGGCAACCAGGCGGGCTACGGCGATGCCATCGCGGTGGCGCTGTTCGTCCTGGTGCTGGTGGTGTCGGTGATCCAGTTCCAACTCGTGCGACTGAGGGGCACGCGATGAGCCCGGCTACCGTGCGTCGCCTCGATGCCGTCGGGCTGCTGCTGACACTCGTCGCCCTGGTGCTCGGTATCGTGTGGGCGTTCCCGCTGCTCTGGTCGGTCGTCGCGACGCTGCGGCCGCACCCGGGCGGCTCGATCCTCGACAGCCTGGTGCTCTACGCCAGCGTGCTGTTCGGCGGCGACATGGGCCGATGGTATCTCAACTCGCTGATCACCGCCGGTGGCGTGACGCTGATCGTGCTCGCCATCTCGTCGGCCTGCGGCTATGCCATCTCGCAACTCGATTTCACCGCACGGAGGCTGCTCTGGGGACTGATCCTTGCGAGCTTCATGATCCCGGTGCAGGCGCTGATCATCAACCACTTCTTCCTGATGAACCAGTGGGGGCTGATCAACACCTGGCTCGGCGTGATCCTGCCGCAGCTGATCGCACCGATCGCGGTGATCGTCTACAAGCAGTATTTCGACACCGTGCCTGCGGCGCTGCGCGAGGCGGCGCGCATTGACGGCGCCAGCGAGTGGCAGATCTTCCTTCGGGTCTATCTGCCGCTCAACTGGGGGATCAGCTCGGCGCTCGCCATCATCATCTTCATCGGCGCCTGGAACGCCTTTCTATGGCCGTTCCTCGCCGTCACCAAGCCGGAGTTGATGAACGTCACCGTGGCCGCCACCGAGGTGCAGGATCGGTACGGCATCAGCGGCCTCGCCGCCGCGCTCCTCAGCGGCCTGCCGGTCGCGCTCGTCTACCTGCTGTTTCAGCGCCGCGTCACCGAAGCGGTGATGCTTGCCGGGTCAATCAAGGGATAGAGCAAAAGCTGCAGGGGCCACAGTCGGCGCCGTCAGGCCGTGGAGGGGCGGCCGCTTGCGCTGCTCTCTCGTTCCGTCATCCCAAACCCCTCCGCTCCGTCATCCGCGGACTTGATCCGCGGACCCAGCTGGCCTCTCCACGCATGCCGCAGGTTCATCTAGGTGGCCGGATCAAGTCCGGCCATGACGGAACCGAGAGGTTTGCGCCGTCCCCAACCGACATCCGTTCATCTTCGCAAAGCCCAGCGCCGCCGCGCGTCTCAGCCCGATGTCAAAAAACGTATGCCCGGTCGTTTCGGCGCGCGCATAAGCCCCTGCATCCGCCCGCGGCGGGTACGGTGTCGATCGGACGGCCGGCAGCGGGCAGGACAGCCGAGGGGCTT
>JBQCIY010000151.1:0-7515 GCA_051953275.1 Devosia sp.
GAGCAGGTTGCCTCGATCAGCCCGCTGACGAAAGCAAGGATCGAAACCTCGATCGCCGACCTCAAGACCGAGCTCGGCCAATCCGCGGCCGACATGGACACGATGCAGGACGCGGTGACCGCCTATCGGGCGGCGCTCGACCTCTACAAGACACAGGGCGCGCCGAACGAGGCCTGGGCGCGGGTTGAACTGGGCCTGACCTCGGCGCTGATCTATCTGAACGACCGCGACCAGAGCGCGGGCTCGCTCGACGAGGCGCTCGAGGCCATCACCGACGCGATCAGCGTGACGGACAAGAGCACGCATCCGCTGGAATGGGCGCAGGCCGAGAGCACGCTCGGCAACGTGCTCAGGATGCTGGGCGACCAGAGTGGCGACGCATCGCAATACGAAAAGTCCGCGGCGGCGCAGAAAGCCGCTGTCGCGGCGTTGGACAAGGACAGGACGCCGCTCGACTGGGCCACCGCCGAGGCCAATCTCGGTGCCTCGCTGGTGCGGATCGGGGAGGGCGAACAGGGCACCGAGGCGATCGATGCTGCGATCGAGGCCTTCGAGGCCGCACTCGCCGCCCGTCCCCGGGAGAAGGTGCCGGCCGAATGGGCCGCGGTACAGGACGACCTGGGCGGCGCCTATGCGACTCGCGGCGGCAAGACCCGAAGCGCCGACGACTACGGCCGGGGCATCGCGGCGTTTGAGGCGGCGCTCGAGGTGCGCACCAGGGACAGCGCCCCGCACGACTGGGCCGAGGCCACGCGCGGCCTGGCGCTGGCGCAGAAACAGCTCGCCATGCTGACCGGCGACGGCCAAGCCCTCGACCAGGCGATTGCCAACTACCAGGCGGCGCTCAGCGTCTACAGCCAGGCCAACGCGCCGATGGACTGGGCCCAGACCGAGGCCGACCTGGGCATCGCCGCACTGGCCCGGGCCGACCGCACCCACAACAAGGCCGACCTGCGGCTGGCGCGCGATGCCTATGCCGCCGCGCTCGAGGTCTATGGCAGCCTCGGCGAGGACTACGCCAACTACTTCAAGGGCAAGCTCGGCGACATCGATCGACGGCTCAAACGTTGAGCGCGCCGATATGTCCGCCCCGAACCCCTAGGCGACCTCGCGGTGGGGTGCTAGACGCTTGCTCACCGTTAGAGTCCGGGTGGTTCGCACGATGCCTCAAGGTGGCTGGAAAGAGTTCTTCATCGAAATCTTCGCCTGGTGGCGCGGCAACACCTGGGGGACGCGGCTGTGGGCGGCAACCAAGGGCGTCTATGTGGGCTCCGACCAGTTCGGCAACCGCTACTACCGCTCCAAGACACCCAATGGACCGCATGGCTTCGAGCGCCGCATGGTGATCTATGCCGGGGGCTATGCCGAGCCGACCACGATCCCCCCAGGCTGGTACGGCTGGATGCACTATCGCACCGCCGAGCCGCCGCAGGAGGGCGCCTACACCCCGCGCGAATGGGAGAAGGCGCATATCCAGAACTATACGGGCTCGGCGCTGGCCTATCGTCCTGATGGCAGCCTGCTCAACAAGGGCGAACGGCCGCGCGTGACCGGCGACTACGACGCCTGGTCGCCGGACAACTGACGGCCTTGTTGCGGACGCTGGCGGCCCTGCTGCTGATGGCCTTGACGGGCCCGGCGCTGGCCGAGACGATTTCCAACCCCATCGCGGCCTTCTCCGGCCTCGACAAGATCACTGGCCGGATCACCAATTTCGACGTCTATATCGGCGAGACGGTGCAGTTCGGCTCGCTGCAGATCACACCGCGCGTCTGCTACACGCGGCCGCCCAACGAGACGCAGCGCACCAGCGTATTCGTCGAGGTGGACCAGGTGTCGCTCAAGGGCGGCAGCTCAGACCGGATCTTCACCGGCTGGATGTTCGCCGACAGCCCGGCGCTCAACGCCATCGATCATCCGGTCTACGACATCTGGCTGGTCGACTGTAAGCAGACTTCCGACACCCCGCCGCCGCCTGATTTCAACGCCTCGGCCGCCGAGCAGGACGCCAGCAGCCAGGCGAAAGATCAGTCGGGCCAGTAGAGGCGGTCGACGCGGGCTCCAGCCGGTGGCAGGTTGCGCGAGGAGAGACAAACCATGAAAGAAACCCCCGTCATCGAATCGCGGCGCAAGGGACGCAACGGCACGCAAAGCATGCTGATTCCAAGCGAACGCATGGTCGCCGACCGGCTGCGCGCGGCGCCGGAGGGGAGGGTTTCCAACCTTGCCGACCTTCGAGGGGACCTTGCGGAAACCTATGGTTCGGATGCCTGCTGCCCGGTGACGGTGCAGCGGCATCTGGTGGCGATCGCCGAAAAGGACAATGCGCCCTACTGGCGAATGGTCGATCCCGACCGGCCGTTCGCAAAGCGCCTCGCGGGCGGGCCGGAGCGCATTCGCGAAAAGCTCGCGGCGGAACGACACTAGCCGCCGAGCGTCTTTTCGATCAGCGCCGACGGCCGCGCTTCGAGCTGCAGTTGGTCGTAGGTGCACTGGCGCGGTGCTTTGTCGGGCCGCCAGCGCCTGAGCCCGGTGCCGTGCCGGAAGCGGGCGCCGGTGACGTGGTCGTAGGTCACCTCGACCACCAGCTCGTGCCGGAGCGGGAAATATTCGCCGGTGCGCTCGGTGGACCAGCGCGACGGGCCGCCCGGCGCGTTGCCGGTGAAGCCGTCGCCGCGCAGGGCCTCCAGCTTTTCGGTCAGTGCGCGCTTGTCGACGTCGTGCAGCGCCGAGGTGAAACCGACATGGTCGAGCTTGCCGTGCGCGTCGTAGAGGCCGAGGAGGAGCGAGCCCAGGAGTTTGGACCCGGTGCCATAGCGGAAACCGCCGACCACGCAATCGGCGGTGCGGATGTTCTTGATTTTGAGCATGGCCCGCTCGCCCGGCCGGTAGGCATCCCCGAGCCGCTTGGCGACCACACCGTCGAGGGCACCGCCGGCATGGGCCAGCCAGCCCTGTGCCGTCTTGAGCTCGTGCGTCACCGGCGACAGACGCAGGCTCGGCGAGGGATTGGCGGCAAAGAAGGCCTCGAGCGCCTTGCGGCGGGCGCTGAGAGGCTCCTCGACCAGCATCTTGCCCTTGCCGTCCTCGATCAGGTCGAACACCACCAGCAGCGACGGCGTTTCGGCGGCGAGCCGGCGCACCCGGCTCTCGGCCGGATGGAGCCGCATCTGCAGCGCGTCGAAGCTGAGGCTGTCGCCGACCCGGATCACCAGCTCGCCATCGAGGATGAAATTGTCAGGCGTCAGGGCTTCGAGTGCCCCCACCATCTCGGGGAAGTAGCGGTGCAGCACCTTGCCGGACTTGGCGAAGAGCCGGACCTTGCCGTCGCGCTTGACCGCAAGGCAGCGGAAGCCGTCCCACTTGGGCTCGAACGACCAGCCCGGATCGCCCGGCAAAGCGTCGACCAGCAGCGCTTCCATCGGTTCGAGCGGCATGGTGTCGGCGGGCAGTTCGGCCATCCTCAGGCGCCTGTTGCCGCGGCGGTCGTGTCGATCGCGAACCAGTCGGCCTTGTGCTCGAGCGCATCGGCGAGACGCAACTCGTAGTCGGCCCGCGGAATCTCGATGCCGCCGAAGGTGCGCAGGTGATCGGTGACGAACTGCGTGTCGAGCAGCCGGTAATTTCCGGCCCGGAGGCGGAAGAGCAGGTGAGCCATGGCGATTTTCGAGCAGTCGGTCTTCCGGTGGAACATGGATTCCCCAAAAAATGCAGCCCCCATCGAGACGCCGTAAAGGCCGCCGACCAGCGCAACACCGTCCCAGACTTCGACCGTGTGGACATAGCCGCGATCGAACAATTCGCCGTAGAGCCGGCGGATCGCGGGGTTGATCCAAGTGGTCTCGCGCTCGCTGCCGGCGGTCGCACAGCCCTCGATGACGGCCGCGAAATCGGTATCGACCCGAACCGAATACGGATTGTGCTTCAAGGTCTTACGCAGGCTGCGCGAGATATGGAACGCATCGAGCGGAATGACGCCGCGCAACTGCGGGCTCACCCAGAACAGGTCCTCCGAGCTCGCATCCTCCGCCATGGGGAAGATCCCCGCCTGGTAGGCGCGAAGGATCAGTTCCGGCGTGAGGTCAACCGCAAAAGGGTCGGTTTTCCGTGACATCGGTGCTCCACAGGGCCACTCAGATTCATATTGCCGCGACAACGTGTATTGCCAGCGTTCATATTTTATCGCCTAAGAGTGCGCCGTTTTTCCGAGAACAATTGCGAGTCCGCCCAAAAGATGCCCACGCCCGTCATCGAAACCGACAAAGCGAACCTCGAGCTCATGAGCGGCAAGACCATGCTGCACATCCTCAAGGACGTGACGTTCAAGGTGATGGGCGGCGAGGTGACGGCAGTGGTCGGCCCCTCCGGCTCGGGCAAGACCTCACTGCTGATGATCCTGGGCGGGCTCGAACGGGCCACCTCGGGCAAGGTGGTTGTGGCCGGACAGGACATCTCGACCGCCAATGAAGACCAGCTCGCGATCTTCCGGCGCAAGAACCTCGGCATCCTGTTCCAGAACTTCCACCTGATCCCCTCGATGACGGCGCTCGAGAACGTGGCGCTGGCCCTTGAGATTGCGGAAACCGGCGACAACTACAGGGCGATCCGCGACCGCGCCGCGGCGGCGCTGACGGAAGTCGGCCTCGGCGACCGCCTGACGCACCTGCCGAGCGCACTTTCGGGCGGCGAGCAGCAGCGCGTCGGCCTGGCCCGCGCCATGGTCACCGATCCGCATCTGCTGCTGGCCGACGAGCCCACCGGCAACCTCGACCAGGATACCGGCGCGCTGGTCATCGACCTGATGTTCAATCTTGCCCGCAAGAAGGGGGCGGCGATCCTGCTGATCACGCACGATCGCAGCCTCGCCTCCAAGGCTGACCGCATGCTGACCATGAACCATGGCCAGCTCTCCGAGACCATCCGCGAGGCCGTGCCCGCATGAGCCGCCTCGGAAACTGGACGCGGGTCGCCATTCTCGACCTGCGCGGCGACCTCCGCCGCTTCGGTATTCTTTTGGCCTGCCTGGCGCTTGGCGTCGGCACCATTGCCGGCGTGAGTTCGGTGGGCAACGCCTTGCAGCGGGCCGTCGTGCAGAACGCCGACGTGCTGCTGGGCGGTGACCTCCGCGTCACCCGCGGCGATCGTCGGGCCAACCAGGACGAGCTCGCCTATATGCAGTCGCAGGGCCAGGTGAGCGAGACGATCTCGTCCACCGCCAACGGTCGCGCCATGGACGACAGCGGCAACACCGTCTTCCTCGATTTCTACGCCGTCGACGACAACTATCCGCTGCTCGGCAAGGTCTCGAGCCCGCAATTGCAGCCGGGCCAGAAGCCCTCGACACTGCTGGCGGAGAAGGATGGCGTCTATGGCGCCATCGTCGATCCGACCATCCTCGACCGCCTCGGCATCGACCTGGGGGGCCAGTTCTCGGTCAACGGCACCGTATTCCAGGTCCGTGGCCTGCTGAACTCGATCCCCGACGGCGCGCTGCGGCCGTTCCACTTCGGTCTGACCGCGCTGGTCTCGATCGCCGGGGAAGAGGCCAACCCGAACAAGCGCGCGCCGCTTCCGGGCCTGCTGACGTCGTACAACTACAAGATCAAATTGAACCAGGGCGACTACCGCACGGCGCAACCCGTGGTGGCGGCGCACTTTGCCAGCGACCCGGAGTGGAAGGTTCAATCGCCCTATGACGCGGCCGGCGACCTGACCCGGTTCTACGATCTGTTCATCAACTTCCTGCTGATCGTCGGGTTGAGCTCGCTGCTGGTGGGCGGCATCGGTATCTCGAACTCGGTCTCGGCCTATATCCAGGAGCGCCAGCGCGCCATCGCGACGCTGCGCAGCCTTGGTGCGACCGGCCCGCGCATCCTGGTGCACTTCTTCACGCAGGTGGGCCTGCTGTCGCTGGTCGGCATCTTTATCGGCCTTGTCATCGGCGCGGCGTTGACCGCGGCGGCGCTGCCGATCCTGGGCAACATCCTTGCCATCGACCTGCCGCCCTCGGTGGAGTGGGGCTCGCTCGCGACGGCTCTTGGGTTCGGCATCCTCGCCGCCTTCGCCTTCTCGTACCTGCCGCTGGTGCGGGCGCAAAAGCTCAAGCCGGCGATGCTGTTCCGCACGGTGGGCACCAGCGTCCAGAACCTCAGGACCCGCGACTATCTCGATCCGCTCCTGGTCGTGCCGATGGCGGTCGCCATCGTGCTGATGTTCGGTCTCGCCTGGTGGACCACCGGAAACGTCTATCTGGTGCTCTACTACGCGCTGGGAGTGTTCGGAGCGTTCATCCTGCTACGTCTCGCCGGACTGCTGCTACAGATCATCCTGCGGGCGCTGCCGCCGGCCCCGAGCCGGATGTTCCGCAATGCCTTCCGCTCGATCTATCGGCCTGGCTCGCCCGCGCCGGTCGTGATCATGTCACTCGGCCTCGGCCTCGCGATGCTGCTGGTCATCATCGTGCTCTCGACCAACATCCGCGAGCAGTTGATGGGGCAGGTGCAGAAGGACGCGCCCGACCTCGTCGCGACCGACCTGTTCGACGATGACGTCTCGAGCCTGCAGCAGTTTCTCGACGCCGGCGGCATCACCGCGAAATTCCAGCACTCCCCGATGATTCGCGCCGCCGTCACCAAGGTGAACGGGGTGCCCTCGGAGCAGATCCGGGAGAATCCGGGTCTGGGCGGCGAGGCGGCCTATATGATCGGGCCGCAGGAGATCCTGATGACCTGGTCGGCCGACCTGCCGCCCAACTCCCACGTAACGGCGGGTGCCTGGTGGCCCAAGGACTACAGCGGCCCGCCGGAAGTGTCGCTGCGCGACAGCGACGCCAAGGACCTGGGCGTCAAGGTCGGCGACACCATCGAGCTGACGCTGTTCGGCGAAAGTTTTGACGCCAAGGTGGCGAACCTGCGCGACTTCCAGTTCCAGAATGGCCTCAACTTCCTGATCACGGCCTCGCCGGGCACGTTCGACAACTATCCGGGCACGAACCTTGCGACCATCAAGGCGACCGATGGGCACGAAAAGGACCTCGAACGGGCCCTCGCGCGGAAATATCCGGACATCACCTTCCTACCGGTCGGCGAGCTGCTGACCCAGGCTGCCGGCATCCTCGAAAAGCTCTCGACGGCCGTGAACATCGTGGGCGCGCTGGCGGTGGTGAATGGCCTGCTGGTGCTGGCGGGAACCATGGCGGCCGGCCGCAAGCAACGGGAGGCCGATGCCGTGGTCAACAAGGTCCTCGGCTCGACCCGTGGCCACGTCGTCCAGGTGTTCGCTCTCGAATACGCCATGCTGGGTGGCTTTGCCGCGCTGCTCGCGAGCGCCGTCGGCATCGCCGGCGCCTACGGCATCTCCAAGGTCGTGCACATGGACGTCGGCTTCGGCGTCGACCCGATCCTGGTGATCGGCGTGCTGATCGGCTCGATCGTGCTGACGATTCTCACCGGTGCACTCACCACCTGGAGTGCGTTGAGCACGAAGCCGGCGCAGTATCTGCGGGCGCTCGGCTAG
>JBQCIY010000152.1:0-3355 GCA_051953275.1 Devosia sp.
ACGCCCATCACCTTCTCGACCGTGCCCAGGTGCCGGCGGAAGCTGGCGAAGAACGTCAGGAACGGGCCGATGGCGATGCCGGCGAGCAGGAACGGCACGCCCAGCCCGAGCGAGTAAATGCCGAGGAGGCCGGCGCCCTGCCAAGCGGTATCCTGTACAGCGGCCACGGAAAGGATCGCCGCCAGCACCGGGCCGATGCACGGCGTCCAGCCGATCGCGAAGGCGAGGCCTAGCAGGAACCCGCCGAGCGGCCCGCTGGCAGCGCCAGGTCCCGTATGCCGAAGCTGGCGGTCGAGGAAGCCGATCCGGAACACGCCGAGGAAATGCAGGCCCATGGCGATGATGAACAATCCGGCGACCGGCGTCACCACCGGCAGGGCCTGCCGGAACACCTGGCCGAACGCCGTCGCCGTGGCCCCGAAAGTGATGAACACCAGCGAAAAGCCGAGGATGAAGAAAATCGAGGTGAAGACGGACTTCTGCCAGATCACCCCGGCCGTCGCCCCGTCCGCGCGGAGCTGGTCGAAGCTCGAGCCCGACATGTAGGTCAGGTATGGCGGCACCAGCGGCAGCACACAGGGGCTCAGAAAGCTCAGCACGCCGGCGCCGAACACCAGCGGAAACGAAAATCCGTCCATGGCCGCCTTGTTGCAGCCTGCAACGCCCCATGCAACCGGCTCAACGTCGCGTGATACTTGCCCCCTCCTCACGTGAAGGCTAAGCAGCCCTGGTCACACCAATCCCGCGAGATGCCCATGTCCGGCCTCCCGATCCGCATCGCCCCGTCGATCCTCTCGGCAGATTTTTCGCGGCTCGGCGAGGAGATCAAGGCGGTCGAGGCGGCGGGCGCCGAGTACATCCACGTCGACGTGATGGACGGTCACTTCGTCCCCAACATCACGCTGGGGCCGGTGCTGGTGCAGTGGATTCGGCCGCTGACCAAAAAGCCGCTCGACTGCCATCTAATGATTGCCCCCGCCGACCCATTCATCGCGGCCTTCGCCAAGGCCGGCGCCGACATCATCACCGTCCACGCCGAGGCCGGCCCGCACCTTCACCGCTCGCTGCAGGCGATCCGCGGCGAAGGCAAAAAGGCCGGCGTCGCGCTCAACCCGGCAACGCCGGTCTCGGCCCTGGAGCATGTCATCGCCAACGTCGACCTGAGCCTGATCATGAGCGTCAACCCAGGCTTCGGCGGCCAGAGCTTCATCCCCGAAGCCATCGTCAAGCTCGAGCAGGCCCGTGCCTTGATCGGCGCGCGAAGGATCGACCTCGAGGTCGACGGCGGCATCAATCCAGAAACCGCATCGCTGGTCGCCAAGGCCGGCGCCAATGTGCTCGTTGCCGGCAACGCCGTCTTTTCGGGCAACGACAGCAAGACCTACGGCAGGCGCATAAAGGCGATCCGCGACGCCGCCACCACCATCAGGGCCTGACCGATGATCCCTCGTTACTCACGCCCCGAAATGGTCGCCATCTGGTCGCCCCAGACGAAATATGAAATCTGGTTCGAGATCGAAGCCTACGCCACCTTCGCACTCGCCGATCTCGGCGTCGTGCCGCACGAAGCGGCGCAGGCCATCTGGGACAAAGGCAGCAAGGCGACGTTCAACGTCGCCCGGATCGACGAGATCGAGCAGACCACCAAGCACGACGTCATCGCCTTCCTCACCCACTTGAGCGAGATCGTCGGGCCGGAGGCGCGCTTCGTGCACCAGGGCATGACCTCATCGGACGTGCTCGATACCACGCTCGCGGTGCAGCTTGCCCGCGCCTCAGACATTCTCCTCGCCGACATCGATGCGCTACTCGCGGCCTTGAAGCGCCGCGCCAAGGAGCACAAATACTCCATCACAATCGGCCGCTCGCACGGAATTCACGCGGAGCCGACCACCTTCGGCATAAAACTCGCGCAAGCTTATGCAGAGTTCGACCGCGCGAAACAGCGGCTGGTGGCCGCGCGCCGAGAGATTGCGACCTGCGCCATCTCGGGTGCCATCGGTACCTTCGCCAACATCGATCCGTCGGTCGAAGCCTATGTCGCGCGCAAACTCGGCCTCGCTGTCGAGCCGGTCTCAACGCAGGTGATCCCGCGCGACCGGCACGCGATGTATTTTGCGACGCTGGGCGTCATCGCTTCGTCGATCGAACGGCTCGCCACCGAGATCCGCCACCTGCAGCGTACCGAAGTACTCGAGGCAGAGGAGTATTTCGCGCCGGGCCAGAAGGGTTCGTCGGCAATGCCGCATAAGCGAAACCCCGTTCTATCGGAGAACCTGACCGGGCTCAGCCGGCTCCTGCGTGGCATGGTCACGCCGGCGCTGGAGGATGTGGCGCTGTGGCACGAGCGCGACATCTCGCACTCCTCGGTCGAGCGCATGATTGGTCCCGACGCGACTGTCACGCTTGACTTTGCCCTTGCGCGGCTCACCGGACTCATCGACAAGCTGCTGGTCTACCCGGAGAACATGAAGCGCAACCTCGACCTCCTGGGGGGGCTGCACAATTCGCAGCGCGTGCTGCTCGCCCTTACGCAGGCCGGTATGACCCGCGAAGACGCCTACGCCGCGGTACAACGCAACGCGATGAAGGTGTGGGAGATGCCCGGCGACCGCGCCGGCGCTTTCGCGGCACTCCTCAAGGCCGATCCCCAGATCGCGGCTCGGCTCAAACCTACCGATATCGATGCGATGTTTGATGATTTCTATCACCTCAAGCACGTCGACGCGATCTTCGAGCGGGTGTTCGGGCCGGACCCCGGATGAAGATCTCCGAAGCTGACATCCTCATCGCGCCGGGCCTGGGCAATTCCGGCCCCGGCCACTGGCAGCGCCGCTGGGGCGTGCGCATGGCCAACGCCCGCTTCATCGAGCAGGACGACTGGGACCGGCCGGTGCTCGCTGACTGGGTCGGCCGCGTCCACCAGGAGATCATGCTGGCGACGCGGCCCGTCGTCCTGATCGGACATTCCCTGGCGACCGCGGCCATCGTGCACACGGCGCAGCGGCTGGCCGACACCAAGGTGCGCGGTGCCTTTCTCGTTTCGCCGCCTGACTTCGAGTCGAGCGCGATCCCGAAAGAAGCTCTGCCTTTCGCCAAGGTGCCGACAAATCCGTTGCCGTTTCCCTCAATCGTTGTCGCCTCGACCAGCGATCCGCTGGTCAGCCTCGACCGGGCTCGCGGATTCGCGGCCGACTGGGGCAGCGACTTCCTGCCGGCGGGTGATGCCGGTCACATCAATACCGCCTCGGGCCATGGGCCTTGGCCCGAGGGCCTGCTGATGTTTGCCGAGTTGATGAAGCGACTCAAGTGAGCGGGCTCACGCTCTATTTGCTGCGCCATGCCAAATCCGGCT
>JBQCIY010000153.1:0-8813 GCA_051953275.1 Devosia sp.
ACTCGGCCGCCAAGCAGCTCTATATGTCGGGCGGCCAGGTGAACGCGCCCATCGTGTTCCGTGGCCCGAATGGCGCTGCCGCCCGCGTCGGCGCGCAGCACAGCCAGGACTATTCGGCCTGGTACAGCCACGTCCCCGGCCTGTTCGTCGTCGCGCCGTTCAGTGCCGCGGACGCGAAAGGTCTGCTCAAAGCCGCGATCCGCTCGAACAATCCGGTCGTGTTCCTCGAGAACGAAATTCTCTACGGCTCGACCGGGCTGGTGCCAAAGGTCGACGACTACGTGCTGCCGATCGGCAAGGCGCGCATCGCGCGGCCGGGCAAGGACGTGACGCTGGTGTCGTTCTCGATGGGCATGCGCTACGCCACGCAGGCTACAGAAAAGCTGGTTGCCGCCGGCGTCGACGTCGAGCTCATCGACCTCCGCACCCTGCGCCCGCTGGACTCGGCGACCGTGGTCGAGAGCGTAAAGAAGACCGGCCGGCTGGTCACGGTGGAAGAGGGCTGGCCGCAGAACGGCATCGGTGCCGAGCTCGCCGCCCGCGTCGTCTCCGAGGCCTTCGACTACCTCGACGCGCCGCCGACCCGCGTTACCGGCAAGGACGTGCCGATGCCCTACGCGGCCAACCTTGAAAAGCTTGCGCTGCCCAACGTCGACGAAGTCATCGCCGCCGTGAACGCCGTCACCTACCGGAGCTGAAGACATGGCCACGATGCGTGAAGTAAGAGGCCTTGCTTGGTCCATCTTCTGGAAATATCTGCTGGTGTCCGTCGTAGGCAGTTTGTTCGCCGGGGGCGTCTTTGGGTTCATTGTCGGTTTTGTTGGAGCGATGGCACACATTGGTGATCAGCCATCGCGCGCCGTCGCGGCGCAGATCGCCGGTGGTGCGGTGGGGTTGATTGTCTCCTTTCTCGCTCTCAACTTCTTTCTCGCCTCAGCAATTGGTCGCCGATACGGGGAACGAACGCTGAGATTCGACGTCGCGGGACCGAACGAGGCTTGAGATGACGCAGGACGAAACCGACCGCAAGTTCCTCGATGCCGCCTATGAGGAAGCGCAGCAGGGATTGAAGGAGGGCGGCATTCCGATCGGCTCGGTGCTGGTGCGGAACGGCGAGATCATCGGCCGTGGCCACAACCGGCGAGTGCAGAAGGGCGATCCGATCCTGCACGGCGAGATGGATGCGATCCAGAACGCCGGCCGGCAGCGCACCTATCGCGACGTCACCTGCTACACGACGCTGAGCCCCTGCATGATGTGCACTGGAACGATCATCCAGTTCGGCATCTCGCGCGTGGTCGTCGCCGAGAGCAAGAACTTCAAGGGCTTTCAGGACGTGATGAGCCTCGCGGGCGTGGACGTGAAGGATTACCACGATCCCAAGTGCGAGCACATGATGGCGGAGTTCATCAAGAACAACCCGTCGGTCTGGAACGAAGACATCGGCGAGTGAGGCACTAGATGAGCATCAACATCACCATGCCGGCGCTCTCCCCCACAATGGAGGAGGGCAAGCTCGCCAAATGGCACGTCAAGGAGGGCGACAGCGTCTCCTCCGGCGACGTGATCGCCGAGATCGAGACCGACAAGGCGACCATGGAGGTCGAGGCGGTCGACGAGGGCAAGATCGGCAAGATCGTCGTGCCGGAAGGCACCGACAACGTGAAGGTCAACGCCGTCATTGCCGTGCTGCTCACCGAAGGCGAAAGCGCCGCAGACGTGAAGGCACCCGCTGCCGCCCCGCCTTCGGCGCCGAAGCCTGCCCAGCCCCCCAGGGCGCCGGCCGGCACCGCCGGGGCGCTGGCGCGCGAGAACACGGCGACCAACAGCGACAAGGCTCCCGTAACCACCGGCTTGGCTGCTTTGCCTCCGGCCACCCCGAAGCCGGCGGCCGCTCCTGCGGCAAACGGTGCCCGCATCTTCGCGTCGCCACTCGCCCGCCGCCTCGCCAAGGAGTCGAACATCGATGTGTCGGCGATCACCGGCAGTGGCCCGCATGGCCGGGTCGTGAAGTCCGACGTGGAGGCGGTGAAGTCGGGCAAGTCGCCGCTCAAGCCGCCGGCTGCCGCTGCCGCAGGCCTCGCTGGTGCCGGCCTGTCGCTCGGTATGAGCAAGCAGCAGGTGATGGCGCTTTACCCGGAGGGGAGCTACGACATCGTTCCAAACGACGGCATGCGCAAGACCGTCGCGGCGCGGCTCACCGAGTCGAAACAGACCGTGCCGCATTTCTACCTGACGCTCGATTGCCGTATCGATGCACTGATGGAAGCGCGCGAAAAGATCAATGCCGCCGCGCCGCTCAAGGACGGCAAGCCGATCTACAAGCTCTCCGTCAACGACTTCGTCATCAAGGCGTGGGCCATGGCGCTGCAGAAGGTGCCGACGGCCAACGCCACCTGGGCCGTGGATTCGATCCTCTACCACAAGCGCTCGGATGTCGCCGTCGCGGTCGCCATCCCTGGCGGCCTGTTCACGCCGGTGGTGCGGTCGGCCGACCAGAAGACGCTGCGGCAGATTTCCGAAGAGGTGAAGGATCTCGCCGGCCGGGCCCGTTCCAAGAAACTTGCGCCGCCTGAGTACCAGGGCGGCACGACCTCGGTCAGCAACCTCGGCATGTACGGCATCAAGGAGTTCGGCGCCGTCATCAACCCGCCGCACGGCACGATCCTTGCGGTCGGCGCCGGCGAGGAGCGGGTCTATGTGCATCGCGGCGAGATCAAGATCGGCCAGTTCATGACCGTGACCTGCGCCTGCGACCACCGCGCGGTTGACGGCGCGCTCGGCGCTGAACTCCTGGCGGCCTTCAAGGGCCTCATCGAAACTCCAATCATGATGCTCGCATGAAATCGATCCTCTGCTACGGCGACAGCCTGACCTACGGCGCCAATCCGGTGATGGGTGCGCCGCGCCACGCCTATGAAGATCGCTGGCCGACAGCGCTCGAGCGCGGCCTAGGCGGCGCGGCGCGCTGCATCGCCGAGGGCCTGGGCGGCCGCACTACCGTGCACGACGATTGGTATGCCGATGCCGACCGCAACGGCGCCCGCATCCTGCCGACGCTGCTCAGTTCGCACGATCCGCTCGACATGGTGATCATCATGCTGGGCACCAACGACATCAAGCCGTTCCACGGCCGAACGGCGCTCGAGGCGTCCTGGGGCATGCGGCGACTGGTCCATATCGTCCGGGCGCATGCGGCGAGCGAGGGGCAGCCGGTGCCCAAGATAATCATCATGGCGCCGCCCGTCACGGTGATGGCCAATGCTCACCCTGAAATGATGCTCCATTTCTCCGGCGAGGACGCGATCCGGGCCAGCTCCGGCTTTGCGGAGTTCTATAAGCGCCGCGCCGACGAAGAGGGCGTGGGGTTCTTCGATGCGGGGTCGGTCGCCAAGACGAGCGCCGCCGACGGCATCCATCTCGATGCCGCCAATACGCGCGCCATCGGCGAGGGTCTGGTGCCGCTCGTCAAGCAGATGCTGGGCATATGACGGCAGCGATCGCCACGCGGCCGGCCCGGAAGTCGGATGCGAGCGAGATCGCCTTGCTCGTCAATATTGCCGTGCATGGTGGCATCGCCCAGGGCTGGGCGCATGACGACGAGGCCGAGGGCACCTATGAGCCGCTTGAAGTGGGCCGGCTGCAAATGATGCGCGATGACACCGAGTTCGGCTGGCAGAGCGCCACCATGGCCGAGGTCGACGGCGAAGTTGTCGGCATGCTGCTCGGCTACCGCAAGGACGATGCGTTCACTCCGGTGCCGGCAACCGTTACGGGGTTCATGCGGCCGATCGAGGAGCTCGAGGCCAGGGCCAACGGGCGGTGGTTCATCTCGATGCTCGGCGTGCACAAGCATTGGCGGGGCAAAGGCGTCGGCTCTGTCCTCCTCGAGGTGGCGGACGATAAGCGCGATGAGACCGCGGCAAGCGGCGTGGCGCTGATCGTCGAGGATGCCAACGAGGCAGCGCGCCGGCTCTATGTGCGCCGCGGCTTCGCAGTGACGGACAAGCGGCCGATGGTCGCCTATCCGGGCGGGAATAGACCGGGGAGGGATTGGCTCTTGATGGTGAAGGAATAGCACATGGCCGACTCTTACGATCTCATCATCATCGGCGCTGGCCCCGGCGGCTACGTCGCCGCCATCCGCGCCGCGCAGCTCGGCCTCAAGACGGCCATCGTCGAGCGCGAGCACATGGCGGGCATCTGCTCCAACTGGGGGTGCATTCCGACCAAGGCGCTGCTGCGCACGGCGGAAATCTACGGCCACATGGCGCACGCCAAGGACTATGGCCTGACCGCCGAGAAGTTCGGTTTCGACCTCGACGCCACCGTCAAGCGCTCGCGTCAGATCGCGGCGCAGATGAACAACGGCGTCCAGTTCCTCATGAAGAAGAACAAGGTCGACACGATCTGGGGCGAGGCGGTGCTGACGGGCCCCGGCGAGATCAAGGTTGAACCGACCAAGAAGCCGGCGATGCAGCCGCAGGTGCCGCCGCCCAAGAACGCGCTCGGGCCGGGGACCTACAAAGCCAGGAACATCATCGTCGCGACCGGTGCGCGGCCGCGCATCCTGCCGGGCATCGAGCCGGACGGGGACCGCATCTGGACTTACTTCGAGGCCATGACCCCCAAGGTCATGCCGAAGTCGCTCGTGGTCATGGGCTCAGGCGCCATCGGCATGGAGTTCGCCTCGTTCTATCGCTCGCTCGGCGCGGACGTGACAATCATCGAGCTCTTGCCGCAGATCCTGCCGGTCGAGGACGCCGAGATTGCCGCGCACGTGAAGAAGCGGTTCGAAAAGCGCGGCATCAGGTTCATGACCGAGGCGAAGGTAGCCAAGGTCGACAAGTCCAAGACCGGCATCGTCGCACATGTCGAGCTCAAGGACGGCAGCAAGGTCGATGTCGCCGGCGACGCGCTGATCTCGGCGGTCGGAGTCGTCTGCAACACCGAAAACCTCGGGCTCGAAAAGCTGGGTGTGAAGATCGAGCGCGGCGCCATCGTGGTCGACGACCACGGACGGACCAATGTTCCGGGAATTTGGGCCATCGGCGACGTCGCCGGCCCGCCGATGCTGGCGCACAAGGCCGAGCACGAGGGTGTCATCGTGGTCGAGACCATCGCCGGCCTGAAGGTACACGGCCTCGACAAACGCAAGATTCCGGGTTGCACCTATTGCGAGCCGCAGGTCGCCTCCGTCGGCCTCACCGAGGCCAAGGCCAGGGAAACCGACCGCGAGCTCAAGATCGGCCACTTCCCGTTCATCGGCAACGGCAAGGCGATTGCGCTCGGCGAGCCAGAAGGCCTTGTCAAGACCATCTTCGACGCCAAAACCGGCGAGCTTTTGGGCGCCCACATGGTTGGCGCCGAGGTCACCGAACTGATCGAGGGCTTCGTCGTCGCCATGAACCTCGAGACCACCGAGGAAGAGCTGATGCACACGATCTTCCCGCACCCCACGCTCAGTGAAATGATGAAGGAGAGCGTGCTCGACGCGTATGGTCGCGCGCTCAACATCTGACGAAGCGCGAGCAGCAAGTGGCCTTCCGGTGTTGCGGTTTGCGGGCGCGAGAACACTAATGGGCGGAGCGCATCCGGTCCCGCCAGGAGACATCGGCATGTCGGCAGACGTCACCAGCCTCGTCATCTTCCTGCTCACCGGGCTTGCCGCGGGCTGGATCGCGAGCCTGATCCTGGGCGGGAAGGGCCTCGCCCGCTACCTCGTCGTCGGCGTAATCGGCGCCCTGGTGGGCGGCTACGTGCTCAAGCTTGCGCATGCCAGCCTGCCGCTTGAAGGCTGGCTCAACGACCTCGTGACGGCCGTCATCGGCTCGATCATCGTCATTCTCATTGCCCGGATCGTCGCCAAGTAGATGAACTTAACGCATCCAATTGGAATTTCTGGCGTTCTTCTGGTCTCGCAACTCTGCATGGAGAGATCAGATGGTTGGTGTTGGCTGGGTATTGGCGATCATTCTCGGCGCGATTGCCGGCTGGATCGCGGAAAAATTGATGCATGCCCATATGGGTCTCGTTCTGAACATCGTGCTGGGCATCGTCGGCGCGGTGATCGGCAACTTCATCCTGACGTTGATCTTCGGCGCGACGGCCGGAGGGATCATCGGACAGTTGATCGTTGCGATCGTGGGCGCCTGTATCCTCATCGCGATCGGACGGGCCATTGTGGGGCGGCGCGCGACGCACGCCTGAACAGCCCGATTTCGATTGCGCAAGGTGCTTCGGCCGCCGGCCGGAGCACCTTTTTCTTGCCCATTGCCAAGCGGTCGCCGGATCTCGATATGAGGTCGGGGCAATTGGGGAGATCGAAATGAGCCTGCCGAAGCGTGAACCGCAGTTTGGTGGCGATGTTCTGCGCGACGAGCGTCTGCGACACGTCGTGGTGTTCCTCGTCATCGGCGTCATCGCTGGCTGGCTGGCGAGCTGGATCGTCGGCGGGGACGGCCTCTTGACCTTCCTGCTCTCGGGCATCATCGGCTCGTTCGTCGGCGGCTACCTCTTCTCGGCGCTCAAAATCCGGCTGCCGATCAGCAATCTCTGGCTCAGCCAGATCGTCACCTCGACGGTCGGCGCCATCATCGTCGTTCTCATCGCCCGGCTGATCGCGGGGCACTAAGGAGTTTCGTGGTCACTCTGCTCGACGCCCGTCCGCGGCACCCCGAAAAGGCCCATCGGCCCGACACCGACGTGCTCCGCAAGCCGGAATGGATCCGCGTCCGGGCCCCCGGCTCGCCGGTTTATCGCGAGACGCAGCAGATCGTGCGCGAGCACAACCTGGTCACCGTGTGCGAGGAGGCGGGCTGCCCCAACATCGGCGAATGCTGGAGCAAAAAGCACGCGACCATGATGATCATGGGCGAGATCTGCACGCGCGCCTGCGCCTTCTGCAATGTCGCGACGGGTATCCCCACCCAGCTCGATCCCAATGAGCCGGACAACGTCGCCCATGCCGTCGAAAAGCTCGGCCTCAACCACGTCGTCATCACCTCGGTCGACCGCGACGACCTGATCGACGGCGGCGCCGAGCACTTCGCCAAGGTCATCCGCGCCATCCGCGCCTGCACCCCGAAGACCACGATCGAAGTGCTGACGCCCGATTTCCTGCGCAAGGAGGGGGCGCTCGAAACGGTCGTCGAAGCCAAGCCCGACGTGTTCAACCACAACCTCGAGACGGTGCCCTCCAAGTACCTCAAGGTCCGCCCGGGCGCGCGCTACTTCCACTCCATCCGGCTGCTGCAGCGCGTGAAAGAGCTCGACCCGACGATGTTCACCAAATCGGGCATCATGGTGGGTCTGGGTGAGGAGCGGAACGAGGTACTGCAGCTCATGGACGACCTCCGCTCGGCGGACGTCGATTTCCTCACCATCGGCCAGTACCTGCAGCCGACCCGCAAGCATCATCCGGTGATCCGCTTCGTGCCGCCCGACGAGTTTGCCTCCTACGCCACCATCGCCAAGACCAAGGGCTTCCTGCTCGTCTCGGCCAGTCCGCTGACCCGCTCGTCGCATCACGCCGGCGAGGATTTCGCCGCGCTCAAGGCCGCGCGGCTCGCCAAGCATGCCTGATCTGTTCTTCGAACGGCACGTGCCGCACCTCATTGACCCGATGTTCGACCTGGTCAACGACCTCGAGAGCTATCCGCGCTTCGTGCCCAACTGCAAGGACATGCAGGTCAAGCGCGACGACGGTGCCGAGGGCGACGTGCGCTTCGCCAGAATGACGCTGCAGTTCGGGCCGATCACGCAGGGTTACACCAGCCGCGTCGAGGCCAGCCGCGCCGACCACACGATCACCGCCAGGGCGGTCGACGGGCCGTTCTCCTATCTCAACAGCAAGTGGACCTTCGAGCCCGAAGGCAGCGGGACCCGCATCCGTTTCGACATCGACTTCAAGATTTCCAACCCCATGATCGCCGCCGTCGCCGAGCCGGCCTTCGCCGCCAAGCAGGACGAGATCATGGATGCCTTCGTCGACGAAGCGGCCCGGCGCTATGGCGACTGAGTGACCTCGTAGAACAAGGTCCTATCACTGCCGTTCAAACTGGTCGGCGGCCAGGTCCGGCGCGGTTTCCCTGAAGCGGTCATTCAGTCGCAGTTCAGTCCGCGGCGCCCAACGTCTCTCCAACACCGCAATCAGGCGGTCCATCAATGGAGAGCCCCACATGTCCATGATCCGCACCCTGGTCCTCGCGTCGTCCCTGACGGTCCTCGCCTTCGGCGCCACGCCCGCCTTGGCTATCTGCAAGTACGGCACGCCGCATTGCATCAATCCAGATCCGGGGCCGAAGTTGCCCAAGATCAACACCAATCGCTTGCCGGACTCGCCTCCGGGCGACGACGACTGCAAATACTACGGCAACTGCGACGACGGTTCGCCCGAGGGCACCGGGCCCGACGGCAACCCCAACGGTGGCCTCGGCAATGGTGGCAGTCCGGCGCTGACCGCCGGCGGTAGCCACATCGTCCAGCTGCAGGTCCACGCTTCTGCCGCGACGCTGCTCCACGGCTGATCGAGCGGATGCCCCCGCAATGATGGCGAGCGCAAACGGCAAAGCCATCACTCGAGGGGCTTCCCTTCGGGCAGGTCGGCTGGTCTCGCCGTACGTTACAGGCGCGGTTGCACGTCGGTGGCCTGGGTTACAGGATTGGCTCGACCCAGGATCAAAGTGGCCTGCAGGCCTTCTGGCAGGAAGTTGAGGTCGACGCTGCCCGACGGTCCGAAAGCTCCAGATTGAAGAAGCTTGGTCCCGAACCCCGACAGCTTCGGGGGTATGACGGAAGGCCCGTCTTCCTCC
>JBQCIY010000154.1:0-3075 GCA_051953275.1 Devosia sp.
TCGCCGTTCACCAGGCCCTTGAAGCCCTTGATGGTGTCTTCGAGCTGCACGAACACGCCCGGGGTGCCGGTGAAGGCCTCGGCCACGTGGAACGGCTGGCTCATGAAGCGCTCGACCTTGCGGGCGCGGGCGACGGTAAGCTTGTCCTCTTCCGAGAGCTCGTCCATGCCAAGGATCGCGATGATGTCCTGCAGGGCCTTGTAGCGCTGCAGAATTTCCTGCACGCGGCGGGCGACGTCGTAATGCTCCTGGCCGACGATGTTGGCGTCGAGCATACGTGAGGTCGAATCGAGCGGGTCCACCGCCGGGTAGATGCCCTTCTCTGAGATGGCGCGGTTGAGCGTCGTCGTCGAGTCGAGGTGGGCGAACGAGGTCGCGGGCGCCGGGTCGGTCAGATCGTCGGCGGGCACGTAGATCGCCTGCACCGAGGTGATCGATCCCTTCTGCGTCGTCGTGATGCGCTCCTGCAGCGCGCCCATGTCCGTGGCGAGCGTCGGCTGGTAGCCCACGGCCGACGGGATACGGCCGAGCAGCGCCGACACTTCCGAGCCGGCCTGGGTGAAGCGGAAGATGTTGTCGATGAAGAACAGCACGTCCTGGCCCTGGTCGCGGAAATGCTCTGCGACGGTGAGACCGGAGAGGGCCACGCGGGCGCGCGCCCCCGGCGGTTCGTTCATCTGGCCCAACACCAGGGCGCACTTGCTGCCCTCGGTCGAGCCGTTGTTCTCGTGCGGGTCCTTGTTCACGCCGGACTCGATCATCTCGTGATAGAGGTCGTTGCCCTCGCGGGTCCGCTCGCCCACGCCGGCGAACACGGAGTAACCGCCGTGCGCCTTGGCGACGTTGTTGATGAGCTCCTGGATGAGCACCGTCTTGCCTACGCCGGCACCGCCGAACAGGCCGATCTTGCCGCCGCGCGCATAGGGGGCGATGAGGTCGACCACCTTGATGCCGGTCACGAGGATCTGGGCTTCGCTCGACTGCTCGGTGAAGGACGGCGCGTCCTGGTGGATGGCGCGACGCTGCGCGGTCTTCACCGGTCCGGCTTCGTCCACCGGCTCGCCGATGACGTTCATGATACGGCCCAGCGTCTCGTCGCCGACCGGCACCGAAATCGGTGCGCCCGTGTCGGTCACCTCGGCGCCGCGGACCAGACCTTCGGTCGTGTCCATGGCGATGGTGCGAACGGCGTTCTCACCCAGATGCTGCGCCACTTCCAGCACCAGGCGGTTGCCGTTGTTGGTGGTCTCGAGCGAATTCAGAATGGCCGGGAGGTGATCGTCGAACACCACGTCCACCACGGCGCCGATCACCTGGCTCACACGCCCGCCGGCCTTGCCTGCTTCTGCCATTTTCTACCTTCCTTCTCAGGAACCCACCGGTCCTGACTTGTGTGTCAGAGCGCTTCCGCGCCCGAAATGATTTCGATGAGTTCTTTGGTGATCTGCGCCTGGCGCTGGCGGTTGTAGACCAGCGTCAGCCGCTTGATCATGTCGCCGGCGTTGCGCGTAGCGTTGTCCATGGCGCTCATCTGCGCGCCGAAGAACGACGCATTGTTTTCGAGCAGCGCCCGGAACACCTGTACAGAGATATTGCGGGGCAGCAGGTCCTCGAGGATCGCCTCTTCGTCCGGCTCGTAGTCGTAGCTGATGCCGGTATCGGCCGTGGCCGCCGAGGCCTCGAATTTCGCCGGAATGAGCTGCAGCGCGGTCGGCACCTGGCTGATCACCGACTTGAAAGTCGCAAAAAACAGCGTCGCCACGTCGAACTCGCCATTGGCGTACATCTCGAGGATGCGGTTGCCGACGGTCTGCGCGTTGACGTAGCCGAGCTGGCGCACCTCACGGAAGGATACCGTGCCCACGATCTTGTCGGCGAAGGTCCGCTTGAGGATGTCGTTGCCCTTGCGGCCGACGGTGAGGATCTTGACCGTCTTGCCCTGTGCGAGGAGCCGGTTCGCTTCGTCGCGCGCCAGCCGCGCGATCGACGAGTTGAAGCCGCCCGCAAGGCCGCGCTCACCGGTAGCGACGACCAGCAGGTGCACCTGGTCCTTGCCGGTTCCCCCCAGGAGCTTGGGGGCATCGGCGCGACCGGCATAGGCGGCGCCGAGCGAGGCCAGCACCTGCGTCATCCGCTCGGCATACGGCCGCGCGGCGATCGCCAGTTCCTGGGCACGACGAAGCTTGGCCGCCGCGACCATCTGCATGGCCTTGGTGATCTTCTGCGTCGACTTGACCGACGTGATCCGGTTCTTGAGGTCCTTTAGCGAGGGCATCGCGTTGCAGGTCTCTTTGCGTTGGTCGCGGGCGCTTAGACGGTGAAGGTCTTCTTGAAGCCTTCGATCGCCGCCTTGAGCTGGACGCGGAGGTCGTCGCTCAACGATTTCTCGGTCGCGATCTTGGTCAGGATGTCCTGGTGTTTCGAACGAAGCGCCGCAAGCAGGCCGCGCTCGAACGGACCGACCTGGTTCACCGGCAGGTCGTCGAGGTAGCCTTGGCCGCCGGCGAAGATCACCGCGACTTCTTCCTCAGGCTTGAGCGGCGAGAACTGCGGCTGCTTGAGGAGCTCGGTCAGGCGGGCGCCGCGGTTGAGCAGGCGCTGCGTTGCGGCATCGAGGTCCGAGCCGAACTGCGCGAAGGCCGCCATTTCGCGGTACTGGCTAAGCTCGCCCTTGAGCGACCCGGCCACCTGCTTCATCGCCTTGATCTGGGCGTTGCCGCCCACGCGGCTCACCGAGATACCGACGTTCACGGCCGGACGAATGCCCTGGAAGAAGAGGTTGGTCTCGAGGAAGATCTGGCCGTCGGTGATCGAAATCACGTTGGTGGGAATGTAGGCCGACACGTCGTTGGCTTGCGTCTCGATCACCGGCAGCGCGGTCAGCGAGCCCAGCCCATGGTCTTCATTGAGCTTAGCGGCGCGCTCGAGCAGGCGCGAGTGAAGATAGAACACGTCGCCCGGATAGGCTTCGCGGCCCGGCGGACGGCGCAGCAGCAGCGACATCTGGCGGTAGGCGACGGCCTGCTTGGTGAGGTCGTCGAACGCGATCACGGCGTGCATGCCGTTGTCGCGGAA
>JBQCIY010000155.1:0-8579 GCA_051953275.1 Devosia sp.
CAGTAGATGTGGGTCCTGAAGCCGAGGCGGGCGGCGGCCAGCGCCAGCATGCGGCCGAGCTGGCCGCCGCCGAGGATGCCGATGGTCGAGTTGAGCGGGAGCGGGGTCATCGGCAGGCCTCTGCGCCAGGCCGACCCCCACCCTCGTTCCCTCCCCTCAAGGGGGAGGGAGGCGCCGGTGCCGCGGGCTCTGCTGCAGGGGGAAAGACTGCCGACGGTGCAGGCTCCCCTCCCCCTTGAGGGGAGGGGCTGGGGGTCGACGTCGGCATTGGACTAGCCATCCTTGCGCGGGAATGGGGGGACTTGCCCCGTCTGCTCGAGGCGGAACATGTCGAGCCGCCGGCTCAATTTCTCGTCGCCGAGCGCCAGCACGGCGGCGGCCAGCAGGGCGGCGTTGGTGGCGCCGGCCTCGCCGATGGCGAGGGTGCCGACAGGGATGCCGGCGGGCATCTGGACGATCGACAGCAGGCTGTCCTGGCCGCTCAGCGCCCGGGTCTGCACCGGAACACCGAAGACAGGCAGGGTGGTCATCGCGGCGATCATGCCAGGCAAGTGCGCGGCGCCGCCGGCTCCGGCGATGATGACCTTGAAGCCCTCGGCTTTGGCGCCCTTGGCGAATTCGACCAGCCGGTCGGGCGTCCGGTGGGCGGAAACGATACGGTCGTCGTGGGGAATTTTGAGCGCATCGAGCGTTTCGGCGGCGTGCTGCATGGTCGCCCAGTCGGACTGGCTGCCCATGACGATGGCGACAGACGGCTTAGCAGGCATCCCGGAGCCCCCGTGAAGCCGCGCGTGTAGCGGAAGGATGGGGTGCCATCAAGCGATGATGTCGGGAAGCAGCAGGTTCTCGAGCTGGACGATGCGGTCCTTGAGGCTGAGCTTGCGCTTCTTGAGGCGCTGCAGAAGCATCTGGTCGGCCAGGCCGGAGGCGCTCAGGGTGTGGATGGCGGCGTCGAGGTCGGCATGTTCCTGCCGCTTGCTGGCCAGCTCGAGGCCAAGCGCCGCTTCCTGTTCCTTGGTCAATGGCAGCATGCCGTTCCGTCCGCCGCGCCGATCCGCAACCGTTAACGCACCGCAAAGAGCATTTACACCAGCTTTTCCACTACCGTCCTAAGCGGGTGACAACGGGCGCGGGTTTTTTTACCATCGAGTCGTTCGAAACGCTGGAAAGGAGTTGTCATGACGACTGAAGGCCACATTGCCGCGCTGGAACGGCGGCATAAGGAACTCGAGCGCCAGATCGACGACGAACTGACCCATGTCTCGCACGACGACATGACGATTGCGGCACTCAAGCGCAAGAAGCTGGAAATCAAAGACGAATTGCGGCGGTTGCAGGACGAGGCGGCCTGACACACGGTTGCGCGAATGAAATCGGGCCCGGGCTCCTCCCCGGGCCTTTTTCGTTACGGCGCGGCGGGCGCGTCGTTGATCTCGAACCAATAGCCGTTGGGGTCGCGCAGGAAGATCGCGCGCACCCCGTCCGGCCGGGTGTTGAGGGCGCCGGGGGTGCCCGCCATGTCCGAAAACGCGACGCCGGTGCGACCGAAGCGCTCGATCACGGCGTCGAGGTCGGCCGCCGCTAGGGCGAAGTGGGTCTGCTTTTCGAGGTGAACACGGGAGATGTCGCCGGCCTGGACATGAAAGCGCCGTCCGTCGCCGATCTCGACCCAGCGAATGTGGACGCCGCCCATCGGATTGGCGACCTCCTCGAGGCCGATCACCCCAGTCAGGAATGCGATGCTCTCCTCGAGGTCACGCACCAGAAGGGCGATGTGGTCGAGCCGGTAGCTCATGCGTGGCCCGCAAAGAAGACGCCGACATAGCCGTCGTAGATCAGCTTCAGCGCGACGAAGAAAACGAGGACATAGGCGACGTTGTAGAAGAGCGCGGCGGAGACGCGGCGCACGAGCCAGACGCCGGCCAGCATGAAGAGGATCGCCGGAAGCGCGAGGAGCAGGTCGAGCTCGAGATTGGCGACCGACAACTGGCCGAGGAAATAATACGGGATCAGCTTGCTGAAGTTCACGGCGGCAAAAAACACCACCGTCGTGCCCGAGTAGATGTTGGGCGGCAGTTTCTGCGGCAGCAGGTAGACCTGTGCCGGCGGGCCGCCGGTGTGGCTGATGAAGCTGGTGAGGCCAGATACGGCGCCCCAGAACACGCCCCAGGGCCGCGACGGCGTCGCGCCTTCGGCGAGGCGTCTGCGCCAGGGCACGACGGCATCGATCACGAACAGCATGGTGATGAGGCCGACGATCAGCAGGACCTCGGCATCGGTGATGACGCTCCACAGAGCCCAGCCGACCAGCGTGCCGATGAGGCCACCCACCAGCATGATCCGGACATTGCGGGCGTCGAACTCGCGACGGAAGGCAAGCAGTCCGATCACGTCCATGAGGCAGAGCAGCGGCAGCAGCATGCCGGCCGCCTCGCGCGCCGGCATCAGCAGCGACAGCAGCGGCACGCCCATCATCCCGAGGCTGCCGAGGAATCCGGACTTGCTCAGCGCAACGATCGCGATCGTCGCGACGGCGACGGACCAGAACCAAGGATCGAACATAAGGGGAGACTCGACGGCAGGACGGCGCGCTATCCGGAGGCCCGCGGCGGAGCCTTGTCAAGGCACGGAGAAATCCTTCCCAAGTGTTAACCGTAAGTCCATCGGTGATGGCGGCTTAACCAGTTGGCGGCATTGGTGCGGTGTCATTGACGTCAGGATTCCGTTCACGCTCACGGACCCATGGCCCAACACTGGCAGTCGCTCGTCGCCAATCTCGCCGTTGTCGCCCTGTTCATCTCGACCTGGGTGCACGGCCAGTTCGTGTTCAATGCCGGTCCGCGCTGGCGCAAGAAGCTCGCCTTCGGCGTGGTCATGGGGCTAGGCGCGGTGGCGACCACCGTGCTCGCCATTCCAATCGACGGCTCCTATTTCGACCTGCGGCTGTCACTCATCGCCATCTCGGCGTTCTTCGGCGGACCGATCGCCGCCAGCGCCACAGTTGCGCTCGCGGTGCTCTACCGGATCGTGGCGATCGGAGGGCCAAACGCCGCGCTCGCTCCGGTGTCGATGGTGCTCGCGGCAGTCGTTGCCTACGGCATCTCGCGTACGACGCGCGGCCGGATGCCGGCGATGGCCAGCGCGGGCCTGCTGGCGCTGTCGCCGCTCGTCGTCACCCTCGGCGTGGGGGCAGTGCTGCACATCACGGCGCACATGCCGTTCACCGTGCTGTCGCTACCGGTGGCGGTGATGGACGTGGCGGCGACCGGCCTGTCGGCATTCTTCATCATGCGCTACCGGGTGGTCGAGCGTGAGCGCGACCTGCTGCGCGCAGCGTTCGTGCAGTCGCCGGACTATCAGTATGTGAAGACGACCAAGAGCCGCTTCGCGGCGGTCAATGCCAACGTGGCGAGGCTGCACGGCTACACGAGTGCGGCCGCGATGATCGGCAGGACCGATTTCGACCTTTCCCCGGCGGAGCATGCGCGGCGGCTGATGGCGGCCGAGCGCGACCTCATCGAAGCAGGAACGCCGATCCTCGACGTGGAAGAAAAGCTCACCGGCCCGGACGGCGAGGACACCTGGTACGTGACCTCCAAGATCCCGCTGCGTAACAGCGACGCCGAGGTCGTGGGGCTTGCCGGCGTGACGCGCGACATCAGCGCGGAAAAGCGCCTGCGGCTGGAGCTCACCGACAGCCGCAACCAGCTCGACTATGTGCTGTCGGAAATCTCTGACGGGATCGCGATGTATGACCGGCAGGGGACGCTGGCCTATTGCAACGAGCAATTCGCCAAGATCTTCCCGTTGACTTCGACGGTGCGGCGCAAGGGACAGCACATTCGCGATATTCTGCGCTCGGTGATCGAGACGCGCGAGCAGAAGGGCATTCCAGAGGGGGCCGAAGACGGCTGGATCGATGCCGTGGCGAACGGCCTGCGGGAGGCGAACAACCGCGACATCGAGCTGTACGACGGACGCTGGCTGAACATCAGGACGAGGCCGACCTCCGATGGCTCGGCGCTGGTGGTGGTTTCGGACGTCACGCCGATGAAGCAGGCAGAGGTCGCGCTCCGGTCGATGACCGAGCGGCTGAAGGTTCTCGCCAGTACCGACGGGCTGACCGGTCTCACCAACCGGCGGGCCCTCGACGATGCTCTGGATACGGAAATGGCGCGCAACAGGCGAAGCAACGCCCCGCTCGCGCTGCTGATGATCGATGTGGACAAGTTCAAGAGCTACAACGACCTGTATGGGCACCAGGCCGGGGACGAAGTGCTCAAGGCCGTCGCCCAGTGCCTCAAGACCAGCCTGAAGCGACCCGCCGACCTTGCCGCGCGCTACGGCGGCGAGGAGTTTGTCGCCATCCTGCCCGAAACCGGGGAGGACGGCGCCTACTTCATCGCCAACGCGTTCCGCGAAAACCTCAAGGGACTGGGCCTGCCGCACCGGGGGAGCGACAAGAAGGTGGTGACGGCCAGCATCGGCATCGCCGTCAGCCAGCCCGAAGACCCGGTGGCGGCGGCGGAACTGTTGCGGCGGGCCGACGAGGCGCTTTACATCGCCAAGGGCGCCGGGCGTGACCGCGTCACCGGCTGGCGCCGGCGCGACCCCATCGCCAGGGTGTCGTGAGGCCCGGCGGCAGAGCCCGCTACTCGGCGGCCTTGTTGCGGATGCGGGCGGGTTCCTGCCGCTCGCGGTCGGCCTGCATGACCTGGTCGAGCAGCTCGGTCGATTGGCGGACGAAGCCGATATAGGCGTCGCGATCGTTGCGCAGAGAATAGGACTCGTGCAGCAGCTTGAGGTCGTGCTCCTCGAAGGCGGCGGCGAGACGGCTGGCCTCGTCGGGAGCCGTGCCAAGCGCGACGAGCGCCTTTTCCCCGAGCGCGAGGGCGGCGCGGAAGGTTTCACGCTCGAACACCTCGACGCCGAGCGCCATGAGCTGGTGGGCATGGCCGCGGTCGATGGCGCGGGCGGCGATGCGCGCCTTGGGAAAATTACGGCGGATCAGCTCGGCGATGGCGATGATGCGGTCGCCGCCGGCCACGGCGATGACGATGAGCCTGGCATCGGCGGCGCCGGCGGCGCGCAGGATATCGAGGCGGCCACCGTCGCCGTAGAACACCTTTACACCGAAGCGCTTGACCAGCTCGATCTGCGCGGGGTCATCGTCGATCAGGGTCATGGAGTAGCCCTGGGACCGCAACAGGCGGGTGACGATCTGGCCGAAGCGGCCGTAGCCGAGCATGATCACGGAGCGATCGTCGGGCAGGTCGGCCGGCACGTCGGGCGGCGGCCTGCGTGCATTGAGGCGCGGCACCCAGACGCGATCGAAGAGCAGCAGCAGGATCGGGGTCAAGGCCATCGACAGAGCCACGACCACGGCCCAGAGCTGCGCGTCTTTCGCGGGGAGGACCGCCGCCGACTGGGCGAAATTGAGCAGCACAAAGGCGAATTCGCCGGCCTGGCTCAAGAGCAGCCCGAGCAGCAACCGGTCGGCAGTGTGCATCTTGAAGAAGCCGCCCAGCACGTAGAGTACGACCACTTTGACGATGAGCACGATGGCGACCAGCGCCAGGACGCGCTGCGGCTCGGCGAACAGCACGCCGAAGGCGATCCCCATGCCGACGGTGATGAAGAACAGGCCCAGCAGCAGGCCCTTGAACGGCTCGAGGTTGCCCTCGAGCTCGTGCCGGTATTCGCTGTCGGCGAGGAGCATGCCGGCGAGGAAGGCGCCGAGGGCGGGACTGAGGCCGAGGCTCTCGGTGGCAAAGGCAGCGCCGATCACCAGCAGCAGGCCAAGCGCGGTGAACGCCTCGGGCACGCGGGCGGACGCGACCCAGCGCATCAGCGGGTTAACAAGGTAGCGCGAGGCGAAGGTGACGGCGACGAAGCCGCCGAGGATCACGAGGGCGATCCACCAGCCATAGGGATTGGTCACCGCGCCCGCGGCGCCCTGCAGGGACTTGCCGACCAGGTGCGGATCGACGCGGCGGGTCGCCGCCAGCACCGGGATCAATGCCAGCACCGGGATCACGGCCAGATCCTGCACGAGCAGCGTCACCAGGGTGGCGCGGCCGGTGTCGGTCATCAGCAGCGAACGCTGCTCGGCGGTCTGCATGGCGATGGCGGTCGAGCTCATGGCGATGGCAACGCCGACGACCAAGGCCGCCTGCCAACTGAGGCCGAGGACGAAGCTGACGATGCCGACGACGGCAGCAGTGGCCAGCATCTGCGCCACGCCAAGCCCCAGCACCTTGTGCCGCAATCGCCAGAGCTCGAGCGGATGCACCTCGAGGCCGATCAGGAACAGCATGATGACGATGCCGAACTCGGAGACGGTGCGGATCGTCGAGGTGTCGGAGATGAGGCGCAGGCCATAGGGGCCGACGGCGACGCCGGCCGCGAGGTAGCCGAGCACGGTGCCGAGGCCGAGCCATTTGAATACCGGCACCAGGGCGACGGCGACGACGAGCAGGACGAGAACGGCGAACAGGGGGTTCGATGCCATGGCTTTCCCCTGCCATGAGTTGCCGCGGGTCGTCATCCCCCGCGGCCGAGTTGTTACCCGGTGCGACGTGCCCGGGTGCGGCCGGAAAGCCTAGCGATCGGTGTCGTGATCGCGGTCGTCGTGCTCGTCGGTCTTGAGCGACTTGAGCTTGGCGAAGACGGACTCGGCGTCGATGTCCTCCTCGTGCTGGATACGGCGCGTCTCGTCGGGCTGCGGCTCGGCGGTCGAGCCACTGCGGCCGCCGGCGGTTGCCAGTGCTTCCTCGGCGCTGAGCAGCATGGTGCCCTCATCGGCTTCGTCGGCGGTGACCGCGCCCGACTTGGCGGCGGCCCGCTTGACCTCCAGGTCGAGGTCGATCTGGCTGCACAGGCCGAGCGTGACGGGGTCCATCGGCTGGATGTTGGCCGAGTTCCAGTGGGTGTTCTCGCGCACCGAATCGATGGTCGACTTGGTGGTGCCGACGAGGCGCATGATCTGCGCGTCCTTGAGCTCGGGGTGGTTGCGCAGCAGCCAGCGGATGGCGTTGGGGCGCTCGTTGCGGCGCGAAATCGGGGTGTAGCGCGGGCCCTTGCGCTTGGCGGCGACGACGCGAACTTTCGGCTCGGAGACCTTCATGCGGTAGGCCGGATCGGCCTCGGCCTGCTCGCACGCCGCGCGCCTGAGCGGGCCGTTCTGGATGGGGTTCACGCCCTTGATGCCGCCGGCGACGGCGCCGTCGGCGACGCCCTGCACTTCGAGGGGGTGAAGGCCGCAGAAGGCGGCGATCTGGTCAAAGCTCAGGGAGGTATTGTCGACCAGCCAGACGGCGGTCGCTTTGGGCATCAACAGGGCGGTTGCCATGATAAATCTCGCTTTCCGGTGCGGCCGGGGCTTCACCCGGTCCGCCCCGCCTCGAACACAATGCTGAGGGGGAACTGGCGGGGAATATACGGCCTTGGCGGCAATTTTTCAACGCTTTCCGTCAGACGAAGGCGTGGGCCGACGGCGCGGTGAGCAGCACGACCTTGCCGAAGTGGCTGCGTTCGGCCAGCGCGCGGTGGGCGTCAGCGGCCTGGGCCAGCGCGAAATGGCGGATTTTCGGGTGGGGCAGGGCCTTGTCGCCAAGCGCCGGCCAGAGGTGCTGCCGCATATGGGCGGCGATCGCGGCCTTGGTCTCGGCCGTCTGCGGCCTGAGGGTCGAGCCCGAGACGGTGAGCTGGTTGGCGACGAGCTTGTTGAGCGGCAGCTCGGCGTTGCGGTCACCAAGGGTGGCGACCAGCACCAGGTGGCCGAAGCGGGCCAAGGCGTCGATGTTGTGCCGCGTGACCTCGCCGCCGACCATGTCGACAACGCGATCGACGCCGCGGCCACCGGTGAGCTCGCGGGCGCGGGCGGCGACGGCTTCGAGGTCATGGCGGATGACGGCGCGGGCGCCAAGGCTCAGCGCGTAGTCGGCTTTCCGGGAGGATGAGACGACGGCGATGGGATCGGCGCCGAGGATTTTGCAGATCTGGATGGCGGCGCCGCCGATGCCGCCGGCGCCACCGGTGATCAGCACCGACATGCCGGGCTGGAGGCCCGAGCGCATGACCAGCGTCTGGGTGACGGTGAACCAGGTTTCGGGGAGCGCGGCGGCGTCTTCGAGCGGCCAGTTGGCCGGGGCGGGCAGCACCTGGCCGGCGGGGACCGCCACGTATTCGGCATAGCCGCCGCCGTTGCAGAGCGCGACGACCTTGTCGCCGATCTTCCATCCGCCGGCGGCGACGGCGATTTCGCCGGAGACCTCGAGTCCAAGGAGCGGCGAGGCGCCTTCGGGCGGCGGATAGAGGCCGGCGCGCTGCGCCAGGTCGGGTGCATTGACGCCGGCCGCAGCGACGCGGATCAGCACCTCCCCGGGCTTCGGGGCGGGCACGGGGACCCGCTGCAGCGCGAGGATTTCGGGGCCGCCGGGATGGGCGGCGACGATGGCGGACATTTCAGCGGGGGGTGACATCGGCAACCGGTGCTTTGCGCGTTCGAACGGAGGGACTAGACTTCATAATCCCAAGAGAAGGAGCACCGCCATGTTCGATGACGACGAGGTGAAAAA
>JBQCIY010000156.1:0-21539 GCA_051953275.1 Devosia sp.
CCCGCAGACCGTTCGTCGCGACCTCGCAGCGCGAGGGGATGAGGGGAATATAAGGGGGCGCAAAGCACCGGGCATAAGTTTTTTGAAATGGGGCTGTGATGCCCGGAGAGCCTGGGGGTTGCGAAGATGAACGCGTGCCGGTTGGGGGCAGCGTGCATGGGGTGAGTCCCCCCACCCAGCTTCGCTACGTCGCTTCGCTCCGAGCTCCGCTACCCTCCCCACACGGGGGAGGGAAAGATGGAACCGAAGCCGCAGTCGGGTCCTCCCCTGCGCTGAAGGCGCGGGGGAAGGTGGCGCGCGCTAGCGCGACGGAAGGGGGCGGCCGCTTGCGCCGGTGCGTGGGGCACCCCCCTCCACCACGCTGACGCGTGGTCCCCGCCATTCGAGCATAGCTCTCATGGCCTTCTCACCCCCGCTTCCGCGGGGGCAGGCTCTAAAATCGCTCCACTGGAGCGATTTTGCCTTCGGCACGGCTCGAAGCCCCGCAAGCGGGAGAGGAGTCCCGACTGTGGGGTCCGCGGGTCGAGCCTGCGGATGACGACTGCGGGGTTGGCTTCAGCTTCGGGCGGCCGCGGGACGGCGGAGTTGCAGGACCGTGGCGATGACCACGCCGAGCGCGACGATGCCGATGATGACGGAGGCCAGCGCGTTGATGTCGGGCGAGACGCCGAGCTTCATCTTCGAGAATATGACCATCGGCAGGGTGTTGGAATCGGGGCCGGCGACGAAGCTTGCGATCACCAGGTCGTCGAGCGACAGGGTGAAGCTCAGCAGCCACCCCGAGATCAGCGCCGGGGCAATGATCGGCAGCGTGATGTCGAAGAAGACGCGGGCCGGCGTCGCGCCGAGGTCCTGCGCAGCTTCCTCAAGGCTGATGTCGAGGTCGGAGAGGCGCGATTGCACGACGACGGTCACATAGGCCATGCAGAACGTGGCGTGCGCGATGATGATGGTGAGCGTGCCGCGCCCGGCGGGCCAGCCGATCAGCTCCTGCAGGCCGACAAAGAGCAGCAACAGGCTCAACCCGGTGATGACGTCGGGCATCACCAGCGGCGCCGAGACCATGGCGCCGAGCAAGGTCTTGCCGCGGAAGCGGCGGAAGCGCGTGAGCGCCACGGCGCACAGTGTCCCCAGGATCAGCGCCAGCGTGGCGCTCGAGGCGGCGATCTGAAGAGATAAGAGGCCCGCGCCGAGCACCTGCTCGTTGGCAAAGAGCTCGCCGTACCAGCGCGTGGAAAAGCCACCCCAAACGGTCACCAGCTTGCTCGCATTGAACGAGAAGACGACGAGCGAGATGATCGGGGCGTAAAGGAAGATGAAGCCGAGCGTTGCAACGATCGGAATGAACGGTCCGCGCTTCATCGCCGCTCCACCACCGCGCTCTGCGCCCGCTGCAGGAACATCAGCGGCACGACCACGACCACCAGCATGGCGATGGCGACGGAGGCCGCCATCGGCCAGTCGCGATTGGAAAAGAACTCGTCCCACAGGACGCGGCCGATCATCAGCGTCGACGGACCGCCCAGGAGCTGCGGGATGACGTATTCGCCGATCGCCGGAATGAAGACGAGGAGCGAGCCGGCGACCATGCCCGGGATCGAGAGCGGCAGTGTGACCGAGAGGAAGGTGCGGAACGGCCGCGCCCCGAGATCGGCCGAGGCCTCGAGCAGCGCCTCGTCGAGTTTCACGAGGTTGGTATAAAGCGGCAGGATCATGAACGGCAGGTAGGTGTAAACGATGCCCAGATACACCGCGAAATCGGTGTAGAGGATGGTGACCTGCGGCAACCCGAGCGCCTGCAGCAGGTTGTCGATGACGCCGTTGTTCTTGAGAAAGCCGATCCACGCATAGACGCGCAGCAGAAAGCTGCTCCAGAACGGCAGGATGACCAGCATCAGCAGGATATTGCGCCAGCGGTCGGACGACCGGGCGATGAAATAGGCGATCGGATAGCCGACGACGAGCGCCACGATCGTCGAGATCAGCGCGATCTTGAGCGAGCTCAGGAACGCCGCGAGATAGAGGCTGTCCTGCCCCAGATACATGAAGTTGGACAGGTGCAGCGTCAGTTGCACGTCGCCCTGGTCGTTGAGCGTCAGCAGCGGCAGGTAGGGCGGCTGCCCGACGACGCTTTGGCTGAACGAGATCTTGATGATGACGAGCAGCGGGATGAGGAAGAAGATCAGCAGCCACAGGAAAGGCGGCGCGATCACCACCCAACGGCCGCGCATCCCCGCGGTGCCCATGAGGTCGCGGATGAAGCCCCACGGCCGCCACGGAATGCGCGGCGCCGAGGCCTGCACCATGTCGGCGGTGGACTCGGTCACGAGACGAGCACCGAGCCGGCGTTGCCGCTCCAGCTCGCCCAGACCTGTTCGTCCCACGAGATGGCATCGGGATCGCCGCGCAGCGAATTGGCCTTGGTGACGCGCAGCCGCTTGCCGCTTTCGAGCACCACCTGGAACACCGTCATGTCGCCGAGATAGACCACGTCCTCGACCGTGCCATGAGTGACATTGGCGCCCTCGAACTCGGCGGCGGGCTTGTCGCGGCTGAGGGTGATCTTTTCCGGCCGGATGGCCCACCAGAGGATCTGGTCTGGGGCGCAGTCGACGCCGTGGCTGACATAGATGTCGGTGCCGGCTTCGGCCGAGCGGATGCGGACGTGATCGTCCTCGTCCTCGGTGACGACGCCCTCGAACATGTTGACCGAGCCGATGAAGCCGGCAACGAACCGCGAATTGGGAAATTCGTAAATGTCGGTGGGCTCGCCGATCATGGCGATCTCGCCCTGGTTCATCACGCCGATGCGGGTGGCGAGGCTCATCGCCTCTTCCTGGTCGTGCGTGACGACGATGAAGGTAACGCCGGTGGTCTCCTGGATCTTCACCAGCTCGTACTGCGTCTCTTCGCGCAGCTTCTTGTCGAGCGCGCCGAGCGGCTCGTCGAGCAGCAGCAGCTTGGGGCGCTTGGCGAGCGAGCGGGCCAGCGCCACGCGCTGCCGCTGGCCGCCCGAAAGCTGGCTCGGCCGGCGGGACTCGTAGCCCTCGAGCTTGACGAGCTTGAGCAGCTCCGCAACGCGCGCCTCGATCTCCGGCACCGCCAGCCGGTCGCGCTTGAGGCCGTAGGCGATGTTGTGCCAGACGTTCATGTGCGGGAACAGCGCATAGGACTGGAACATCATATTGACCGGCCGCTGGTAGGGCGGCACCCCGGCCATATCCTGACCATCGATCTCGATCGTGCCCGAGGTCAGGTCCTCGAAGCCCGCCAGCATGCGCAGCAGCGTCGACTTGCCCGAGCCGGAACCGCCGAGCAGGCAGAACAGCTCGCCCTTGTAGATGTCGAGCGAGACGTGGTTGACCGCCGCCACGTCGCCGAACTTCTTGGTCACGTCGCGGATGCGCACGAAGGGTTTTGCCTCCGGGTCGCGCCACGGCCGTGTGTCGGCGGCGAGTTGCGGTTTGTCGAGCACGGGGACGTCCTGAAGTTCGGTCGCGAGAAAAGGTCCGGGCGCCAACGCCCGGACCGCGGATGGGCGCGGGCTTTTACGAGCCGGTCTTGATGCGGGTCCAGGTGCGGGTCAACAGCCGCGTGAAGTCCTGCGAGTGGGTGAGCAGCGGATGCATCTTCGCCTGCAGGTCGGCCGGCAGGTAGATGTTGGGGTCGCCCGAAATGGTCTTGTCCACCAGCGGCGTCGCATCGGGCACCGGGTTGGCGTAGAACACCGTATTGGTGATGTCCGCCTCGGTCTTGGGCTCGAGGATGTAGTTGATGAACTTGTAGGCTGCATCCGGGTGCGGCGCGTCCTTGGGGATGGCCAGCATGTCGTATTCGGCGATGCCGCCTTCCTTCGGGATCTGGTACTGCACGTTGACGCCCTTGCCGGCCTGCGTGGCGCGATCCTTGGCGATGTAGATGTCGCCCGAATAGCCCATCACGAGGCATGCATCGCCGTTGGCGAGATCGTCGATATAGCCCGAGGAATCGAACTTGCGGATATAGGGCTTGATGCCGTCCATGACCTTTTCGGCCTTGGCGAGATCGTCGGGCTTTTCCGAGTTCGGATCGATGCCGAGCGAGATCATCACCATGCCCAGGATCTCCTGCGGCGAGTCGAGGGTCTCGATGCCGCAATCGGCGAACTTCTTGGCCTCGTCCGGATTGAGGATCAAGGCGAAGCTGTCGGTCGGTGCGTTGGGGTCGCGCTTCTTGATGTCGTCGACATTGTAGCCGATGCCGATCGAGAAGCGCATGTAATTGACGGCAAATTTGTTGCCCGGATCGAAGGCTTCGGTGGCCTTCATGATCACCGGATCGACGTTCTTGAGGTTCGGGATCTTCGATTTGTCGAGCGGCAGGTAGATGCCGAGCGGAATCTGGTGCTGCAGGAAGTTGCCCGAGGGGACGACCACGTCGTAGCCGGTGTTGCCGGCGACGAGCTTGGCCTCCAGCATCTCGTTGCTGTCGTAGTTGGCCTCGACGACCTTGATACCCGTCTCCTTGGTGAAGTTGTCGAGCGTGTCGTCGGCGCGGTAGTCCGACCAGTTGTAGAGGTTGAGTACGTTGGCGTCCTGCGCGATGACCGCCGTGCTGCTCATGAGCAGCGCGCCCAAGGCGATGGCGAGCGAAGTCTTCATGTCCGGTGTCTCCCTGTCGGACCCGCGTTCAGCGGGGTTTGGCGAAAAGCCGAGCCGCCACAACGATCACGTTGCAGCGGCTGGGGTAAGCAATGGCATGGTCGCGGCTGAAGGGCGGCGGCTGGGGCCGCGGCGCCGTCGGATCACGCAGATGGGCGGGTCGAGGTCGGTGAACTGCACCGCAAGGATAACACACATGACCTGCGAACCGTCCCCCGGCGCCCGCGTTGAAATCGAGCGGACCCTAGAGCCAAAACCCCGGCCCGACAAGACTTTGGACAGGACGAATTTGTGTGACCCTTGACGGGTTCGCCGGGGCACCTTCTATAGAGGAAAACCGCCCAGGACGACGCCCAGCGTGACCCTTTCGCCTTTCCTCAAGCTCAGCCCCGACGTGACCGGGGCGCTCGCCGCCAATCGCCCGCTGGTGGCGCTCGAATCCACCATCATCACCCATGGCATGCCCTACCCGCAGAACCTCGAAATGGCGGGCAAGGTCGAGAGCATCATCCGCGAAGCCGGGGCCGTGCCGGCGACCGTCGCGATCATGGACGGGGCGTTCCGCGTTGGCCTCACCACCGACGACCTGGAGCGCCTGGCCCGGACCGGCATGCAGGCCGCCAAGGCGTCGCGCCGCGACGTGGCGGCGCTGCTGAATTCCGGCGGCACCGCCGGCACGACGGTCGCCACCACGATGCAGGCGGCAGACATGGCGGGCATCCGGGTCTTTGCGACCGGCGGCATCGGCGGCGTGCACCGCGGCGCCGAGACCACGTTCGATATTTCGGCCGATCTGGAAGAGCTCGGCCGCACCCCGGTGGCGGTGGTCTGCGCCGGCGCCAAGGCGATCCTCGACATCCCCAAGACGCTGGAGGTGCTGGAGACCAAGGGCGTGCCGGTGATCGGCTACGGCACCGACGAGTTCCCGGCGTTCTGGACCCGCTCCTCCGGCTATCCGGTCGACCATCGGCTCGACACGCCCGAGGCGGTCGCGGCGCTGATCGAGACGCAGTTCAGCCTGGGCCTGGGCGGCGTGCTGGTGGGCAACCCGATCCGGGCCGAGGACGAACTCGACGCCGGCTTCATCGACGAGAATATCGGCAAGGCGATCGCCGACGCCGACCGCCAGGGCATCTCGCGCAAGGATCTGACGCCGTACCTGCTGCGGCGCATCTTCGAGCTGACCGGCGGCAAGAGCCTTGTGTCCAACATCGCGCTGGTCGAGAACAATGCCCGGGTGGCGGCGGCGATTGCCGTCGCGCTCGCGGACCGGGACAAGACATGAGCAGCGTGCTCGTCGTCGGCGACGTGATCACCGACATCATCGTGATGCCGGATGGGCCGATGGTGCGCGGCTCCGACCGCCGGGCGACCATCCGCTCGCGGCCGGGCGGCTCCGGCGCCAACCAGGCCGTGTGGTTCGGGGCGCTCGGGACCAAGGTCAAGTTCGTGTCGCGCGTCGCCGCCGCAGACCTCGACAACTATTCCGAGTATTTCCGCAGACGCAACGTCGAGCCGATATTGATCGGCGATGCCGGTGCGCCATCAGGCGTACTGATCGCCATCGTCGATGCCGACGGCGAGCGCAGCTTTCTCACCGACCGCGGCGCCAACCTCAATCTGTGCCCCGAGGACCTGCCACTCAGCCTGCTCGACGGCATCGACCTGCTGGTGGTGTCGGGGTACTCGTTTTTCACCCCCGGCCCGCGTGCCGCCGTAATGGCGCTGCTCAAGGCGGCCCGCGAGCGCGGCATCCGTACGGCGATCGATCCGGCCTCGGTGGGCTTCCTGCGGGAAGTCGGCGCTGAGCCCTTCCTCAAATGGACGGCCGGCACCGGCACGATCTTCGCCAATCTCGACGAGGCGCTGGAGCTTACCGGCTCGGTCGACCTCAACCTGCAGATGCAGACATTGGGCCGGTTCTATCCGCGCGTGGTGATCAAGCGCGGCGTCGGCGGCGCTGCGATCGGCGGCCGCAACGGGGTGCAGCACACCATGGCCGCGCCACAACGCGACGTGGTCGATACCACCGGCGCCGGCGATGCCTTTGCCGCCGCCTTCCTCACGGCCGAACTCAACGGCAGCCCGATCGAGGCCTGCCTCAAGGCGGGCGTCGATACGGGCTCCGAAGCCGTGACACGCATCGGCGGCCAGCCAGCCCCTATGGGCTGACGGTGAACCCCGCCTGCAGCGCCATCCGGACGAGGTTGCTGAAGCCGAGCCGGGCGTAGGTCAGCGGGTGGGCCTTGCCGGGGTCTTGCTCGGCCTCGCAGACGAGCCAGCCGGAATAGCCGGCATCGTGCAGGATCTTGAGGATCGTCGGATAGTCGATGAAGCCGTCGCCCGGCACGGTGAAGACGCCGTCGAGCACCGCCTGCATGAAGCTCTCGTCGGTGGCGCGAGCCTTCTCGAGCAGGTCCTTGCGGGCGTCCTTGCAGTGGACGTGCACGACACGCTTGACGTTGCGCTCGAGGAGCGCGACCGGATCGCCGCCCGAAAACACCGAATGGCCGGTGTCGTAGAGCAGCCCCACCGCCGGACCGGTCACCGCCATCAGCCGGTCCACCTCCGCATCGGTCTCGATGATGGTGCCCATGTGGTGGTGAAACGCCATACCGACGCCGAACTCGGCCATGCGCTCGGCCAGGCCGGTGAGGCGCTTGCCATAGCCGGTCCATTCGTCCTCGCTGAGCTTGGGGCGACGCGAGATCGGCGCGAACAGGTCCCCCTCGGCGCGGCGGGAGGTATCGGCATAGACCACGTGCGTGCAGCCGAGGTCCTTGAGCAGCGTCATGTGCGGCAGGATCGCGGCCCATTCGGCATCGATGTCGCGCTCGAGGATGCGGCCGTCGTACCAGCCCGAGGTCAGCACCAGGTTGTACTTCTTGAGCAGCGGCCCGAGCTCGGCCGAGGTCTTGGGGAACTGGAAGCTCATTTCAGTACCGGCGAACCCGGCCTGCCGCGTCTCCGACAGGATGGTGTCGAGCGAGGTGCCGGCACCGAGCGAGGGCAGATCGTCATTGACCCAGGTGATGGGGTTGATGGCGAGACGAACGGACATGAAGACTCCGGGAGAGGTTGGAAAGGGAACCGGCGGCGGCTCAGGCATCCGCCGGCATGTCGAATTTCTGCGTATCGATCTGCTGTACGTTGCGCAGCTCCGCCTGGTCGCGCGACAGGCCGCCGAGCACCACCCGCGCCGCCATGCCGATATTGTGGATCATGTCGTCGATCTCGGCCTGGGTATGCGCCGGATTGGTGACGACCATCACCGAACGGTTGAGAATATCGAGCGAGCGCTGGCACATGTCCTTGGAGTAGGTGCGGCGGCAATCGGCATTGGCCGGCATGTTGTAGGGGTTCATCAGCGGATGCGCGGCCCCTGCCCCCATCAGCACCTGGTCCCACTCGGTGTAGTTGTGGCGACCGGTCTTGCCGGCGATGACGCTGGGGAAAATCTTGACGAAGCGCTCGGCATCGGCGGCGGTCGGCAGCGTATAGGTGACCTGCGTCGCACAATCGTCGTCGGGGCTGTGCATCGGCGCCGCCTTGAGGCCGAGATTGCCCAGCGATGCGGTGCCGCTCAGGATCTGCGCCTTCTCCTCGCGCATCGCGCCGATCAGGCCGTCGATGCGGTCGAGCTGCACGTTGAGCATGGCGCCCATCAGCTCGGACGGCCGCGCACCGTTGCCGGCAAAGGGTTTGTCGGCCTCGTTGCGGCCGTGCCAGTAGAAGTGGCACGGATCGATGGCGCAGCGCGCGCGCTCGGCGAGACTGTCGTCGTTGAGGGCCACGCCGCCGCCTTCGCCGCACGTCATGTTCTTGAAGTAATTGAAGCTGAAGCAGCCGGCATGGCCGATGGTGCCGAACTTGCGGCCCTCATAGCCGCCGCCGACACCCTGGCAGGCGTCCTCAATGACGAGGAGGTTGTGCCGGCGCGCGATCTCCATGATGGCGCCCATGTTGCAGGCGGTGCCCCACATGTGGACCGGCACCACGGCCCTGGTGCGCGGCCGGATGGCAGCTTCAACCGCCTTTGGATCGATGGTCAGCGACTCGTCGATGTCGACGATCACCGGGATGGCACCGACGGTCAGTACCGACGTCGCGGTCGCCATATAGGTGTGGGCCGGGATCAGCACCTCGTCGCCCGGCCCGAGGCCGAGCGCGATCATCGCCGCCACCAGCGCATTGCTGCCGCTCGCGGCGAGCGCGAAGTGCTTGATGCCCAGATACTGCGCGTAGCGCTCCTCGAAGCGGTCGCATTCGTGGCCGACGCCGTAGCGGAAGAGCGCGCGGCTGTTGATGACACGCGTCAGGGCATCGATCTCTGCCTGGCCGACTTCATACATGATGCATCCTCCCTATTTCACCGCTCCCATGGTGAGGCCGCGCACGAGGTGGCGCTGCACGAGGAGCGCGAAGATCACGATCGGCAAGGCGCCGACGACGCCGGCCGCCGACATCGAGGCCCAGTCGGTGTCGATGCGGCCGATCAGCGTCGCGGTGCCGCGCGGCATGGTCATGGCCCGCGGCGTCGCCGTGAGCACCAGCGCGAACAGGAATTCGTTGAAGGTGACGATCACCGCGAAGATCGCCGTGGCCGCAAGCCCGGGCGCCGCGAGCGGCAGCACGATGCGGCGGAACGCGGTGAAGCGCGAATCGCCATCGACCATTGCGGCCTCTTCGAGATCGAGCGGGATCTCGCGGAAAAAGCTCTCCATCATCCACACGCAGAAGGTGATGTTGATGGCGGTGTAGGTGATGATCAGTCCGAGCCAGGTGTCGAGCAGGCTGAGCCGCAGCATCAAAAGGTAAATCGGGATCAGGATCACCACCGGCGGCACGATCCTGAGCGTCAGCAGCGCCAGCCCGATCCAGCGCTCGAGGCCGAAGCGCAGCCGGAAGCGCGCGATGGCGTAGGCCCCAAGCGAGCCGGCGGCGAGCGCCAGCGCCACCGAGATCGCCGTCACCCCGACCGAGTTGAGGAAGAAGTGGCCGAACTGCTTTTCCGAGAACAGATGCGTGTAGTTGTCGAAACTGGGCGCATGCGGATAGAGCGTGCCGTCCTGCGTGATCTCGCGGTTGGGCTTCAGCGAGCTCGACACCATCCAGTAGATCGGCAACAGCACGACCACGAGGACGATGACCGTGACGATGGCGCGGGCGATGCGGGCGATCATGCTGCCTCCACCCGCTTGAGCAGGCGCACGGCGGCCAGCGCCAGTGCCAGGACGATCACGCCCATGGTGACGAACAGCGCAGCGGCGTAGCCGGTCTGCTGGAACTTGAAGGCGGTGTTGTAGCCGAAGATCGAGAGCAGCAGCGTCGACTGCCCCGGTCCGCCGCCGGTCAACACGAACACCTGGTCGAAGGTGCCAAACGCATCGATGGTGCGCAGCACGATGGCGACGGCGAGCACCGGCCTGAGCATCGGCAGCGTGTGGTCGATGAAGGTGCGCCAGGCGCCGGCACCATCGACGCGCGCCGCCTCGAACGGCTCGACCGGCAACGACTGCAGGCCGGCGAGGATGATGAGAAAGAGCAGCGGCGTCCACTCCCAGACGTCGAGCGCAACGAGCCCGCTGAACGCCGTGAGCGGGTTGCCGAGGATCTGCACCGGCTGGCCGCCGAGCGCCTCCGAGAAGGCCGTGAGCATGCCGGCGTCGCTGGCATAGATCAGCCGGAAGACGATGGCGACGACCACCGGCGTGATCACCATCGGGATGATCAGCACGGTGCGCAGCAAGCGGATGCCGCGGAACTCGCGCGCGCAGAACAGCGCCAGCAGCAGCCCGAGCACCGTCTCGATCGCGACCGAGAGCGTCACGAAGCTGACCGTGACCCAGAGGGAATTGAGGAATTCGGGATCGCTCCAAAGCTTGATGTAGTTGTCGAAGCCGACATCGCGCAGCGGCTTACCATAGCGGTAGAACGCCGTACTGGCGCGTAGCCCGTCATAGAGCGGGTAGATCAGCACCGCCAAGACGATCAGTACCGCCGGCGCAAGCAGGAGGTAGGGCAGGGCTGCATCGAGCCCTGCCCCCTGGAGGCGCTCACGACGGATCGGGAGCGCGCTCGCGGTCATGCGTAGTAGCCGGCCTGCGTCAGATACGCGGTCACCGACTTGGCGGCGGCATCGAGCGCGTCGCCGCCGCCGGAGCCGGCCTGCAGCGCCTTGTTGAGCTCATTGCCGAGGAGCTCCTCGACTTTCGCCCAGTCGGGCATGCGCGGCCGCGGCAGCGCCCCGGCATCGAGCTGCTTGAGCGCGACGGGGATCAGGCGGTTGCCCGGATCCTTGACGGCAAAGCCGCTGCGGGTGACCGGAATGGAGCCGGCTTCGGCGAGCTTCGCCTGCGTGTCGGGGCTGGTGTACCACTTGAGGAAGTCGATCGAGTTCTGCTTGTTGGGCGCCGATTTCGGCACGCCGGCAATGAAGATACCGAGTTGCGCGATCGCCTTCTCCTGCTTCGGCACGACGCCGAAATCGAGCTTGCCCGGCACCTTGGTCTGCGCCGGATCGTCCGATTTGATGGCGTTGCCCGAATACTGGATGATCGCGCCGGCGTCGCCGCCGAGGATCGCTGCACCCTCCTGGTCGGAGTCGAACTCGACCACGCCCGGAGGCGCGTTCTGTTTCATCGTGCCGACGAAGAACTCGGCCGCGGCTTTGCCCTTCTCGTTGTTGAATGTAACGTTCCATTTGTCGTCGAAGAACTCGCCGCCGAACGACAGGAACACCGGATACCAGCTGGTGACGATCGGGTTGCCGGTGACGCCGCGGAACACCACCGGATACTTGATCTTGCCCGCGGCAACGCCGGCCTTGCCCTTGGTGATGACGTCGTCCCAGGTGGCCGGAGCGCCATCGGTGAAGACGTCGTTGCGGTAGGTCAGCGTCTGCAGGTCGCCCACGAACGGCACCGTGACCAGCGTCGGCGTGGCCGTCTCGAAGCCCTTTACCCGCGGGCCCTGGCGCGGCGGCCAGTAGCCCATGTCGATGAGCGGCCCGATCCAGTCGCTGTTGCTGCCGTCGATACCGGCCGCGCCGAGGTCTTCGAGGACGTCGGCGGCGCCGAACTGCGGCACCCACGGATCGTCGAGCAGATAGAGATCGTATTGCCCGGCCTTGTTCTGCGCGTCGGCGAACCACTTCTCGAGCGTCACCCCATACTCGTCCTCGAGGAAGGTGATGTCGAAGCCCTGGCTCTTGGCGAGCGGGATGATCTTGTCCTTGAACGGCGTCAGGCCACCATCGGCGAATGCGCCGATGATCACCTTCTTGGCGTCGGCCGCTTTGGCCGGCACCGTTCCCCCCAGAGCAGCGGCAACGGCAAGTCCCGCACTGCCTTGCAGCAGCGTGCGGCGGCTCAACGAGCGCTGGAAGGGATTGTTATCAGTCATGACGTCTCTCCCTTGTTCGGTGCGCGATGCACCACTGTGTTCCCCGCCCGGTCGAAGAAGCAGGCATTGGCGGGGTCGAAGCGAAGGCCGATCGTCGAGCCGATCGGCGCGGTAAAGCCCTTGCGCGTGCGGACGGTCAGCCGCTCGCCATTGACCCGGACATCGACGAGCGTTTCGTTGCCCATCGGCTCGATGACGTAGATCTCGCCGCTGAGCGCGGCGCCCGTCGGCTCGGTGAGGCTGATATCCTCGGCGCGGATGCCGATGGCCTCGGCTTGCCCCGCACGGCAGGCATCGCGGCGGACGGTGTCCATGTTGATGGTCGCATGGCCGATGTGGAGACATTCATCGACGTTTGCCGCGAGGACGCTCATCGCCGGACTGCCGACAAAGGTCGCAACGAACCGGTTGGCCGGGCGCTCGTAGATTTCGCCAGGCGTGGCGATCTGCTGCAGCACGCCGTTGTTCATCACCGCGACGAGGTCGGCCATGGTAAGGGCCTCGGCCTGGTCGTGCGTGACGAAGATCGTGGTGGCGCCGAGCCGCTGGCAAAGCCGCTTGATCTCGCCGCGCATGGTGAGCCGGAGCCGAGCATCGAGGTTGCTCAGCGGCTCGTCCATGAGGAACGCCGAGGGCTCGCGCACGATGGCGCGGGCGAGCGCCACGCGCTGCCGCTGGCCGCCGGAGAGCGCCCGCGGCCGCCGGTCGAGCAGATGGTCGATCTCGAGCGCCTGGGCGACCTCGCCGACCCGCCTGACCTGCTCGTCGACCGGTACCTTCCGGATGCGCAGCGGATAGGCGATGTTCTGCAGCACCGACATCTGCGGATACAGCGCATAGGACTGGAACACCATCGCAATATCGCGGTCGCGCGGCTGCAGGCGGGTAACGTTGCGCTCGCCGATGAGGATGCGGCCGGCGGTCGGCAGGTCGAGCCCGGCGAGCAGGCGCAGTGCCGTGGTCTTGCCGCAGCCCGACGGGCCGAGGAGTGCGAGGAAGGTGTGATCGGGCACGTCGAGGTTGAGCTCCCGCAGCACGGTCACGAGGCCGAAACGCTTCTCCACCGCCTCGTAGCGCACCGAGCTCACTTGGGCGCCCTCCCGGTGGTGGCGCGGACGATCAACCGTCCGGTCTGGATCTCGCGATGCGCCACGTGGCGGCCGGCATGTGCGGCGCCGAGCGCGAGCTCGACCGACCGCCGGCCCATCCCGGCCGGGTCGGAATGCACCGTGGTGAGCTGGATCCGGCTGTGCGCGGCAAGCGGAATATCGTCATAGCCGCTCACCGACACATCGCGCGGCACCACGTGCCCCTCGCGCTCGAGCCGGTCGATGGTGGCGATGGCCTGTGTATCGTTGTGGGCGGCAATGGCCGTGGGTTGCCCGTCGAGGCCTACATCGGTGAGGCCGCGCCGGCCCAGCGCTTCGGCAAAACCCACGCGGCGCCGCTCGCCGGACTGCTCGTTCAGCAGCGAGCCCACGAACGCCATGCGACGATGGCCGAGCTCGTAGAAATGGGCAACGACCATCTCCATGGCGCCGGGATCGTCGTTGTCGATGACCCCGAGGCGGGGATCGTCGGCCTCGCCGAACGACGCGACGACCACCGGGATGTCGCGATCGAGCAGCAGCGTGGGCAGCGACGATCCAACGGACACACCGGCGACCACGACGCCATCGACACGCCGCTCGATGAAGGCGCGCGCCGCTTCCTGCTCGGCCCGCGGCGAGGCTTCCGTGTGGGTGATGAGCGCAGCGTAGCCTAGCGCACCGGCCGCATGCTCGGCGCCGGCGGCGAGCTCGGCGTGGAACGGGTTGGTGAGGTCGGGCACGACGATGCCGATCGCCGAGCTGGTGCGCACCTTAAGGGCGCGCGCGATGACGTTGGGATGGTATTGGAGCTCCGCGATGGCGCGCTCGACCCGCTCGCGCGTGGTTTCAGCGACGCGGCCGTCGCCGCGGATGACGTTGGAGACTGTCGATTTGGAGACCCCGGCATGCCGGGCCACATCGAACAGCGTGGTCATCCGCCCGCCCCCAGAGGCTTGAGCGCCCGTTTGAGCCCGGCGATGGAGCGGGCCGTTCCCTCCTCGCCGTCGTAGCGCGGGTCTTCGTGCTCGATCGAGATCACGTCGTCGTAGCCGGCCTTCTGCAGCGCTGCGATCAGCCGCGTCCAGGTCGCGTCGTCGTGCCCCTCGCCCACCGACACGAAGTGCCACGGCGCCTTGGTCGGATCGAGCGGCGGCGTCGGGTGCAGCACGCCGAGGCGGCGGATGCGTTCCGGATAAAGCAGCGTATCCTTGCCGTGCGAGTAACCGATGCGATCGGGAAAGTCCTCGATCACCGTGACCGGATCGATGCCCTGCCACCAGAAGTGGCTTGGGTCCATGTTGAGGCCGATGTTCTTGCCGACATAGGGCAGCAGCGCTTCGAACCCGGCGGCCGAAAAAATGGTGACGCCGGGATGGAGCTCGAGGCAGACCATGATCTCGGGCGCTTCGCTGGCGAGCCAGGTGCTGGTCTCGCGCCAGAACGGGCCGACCTCGTGCTGCATCTGCCAATCGAAGATGCGGTCGTCGTCGGCCGAGGTGGCCCAGCACGGAAAAACGCTGAGTCCGCCGCCGTTCGGCCCGGCCGGACAGCCGCTCATGGTGATGACCCGCCTGACCCCCAAGGCCTTAGCGAGATCGACCGCGGCGCGGAAGCGGCGCTGCGCATCGGCGCGCTTTACCGGATCCGGATGCAGCGGATTGCCGGCAGCATTCACCGCCGCGAGCCGGATGCCAAATTCCTTGAGCTGGCCCCGCAGCGTATCGCGCTCCCTGGCGTCGCCGACGGTTTCGATATCGAGGTGCGGCCGTGGCCACGGCCCCCAGGCCCCGACGCCGAGCTCGATGTCGGTGATGCCGCGCTCGGCGCACCAGGCGAAGAGCTCGCGGCGATTGAGCTTGGGCAGCGAGTCCGAATAGACGCCGATCCTCATGCGACAGCCTTATGGTAAGCGGAGATCAGGAACTCGACGTCGCGCCGCGCGCTCTCGACCGGCGTCTGCACCCTGGCCTTGCCGGTCGCGGCGGCGTGGAAGGCGCGCAGCTCCTCGCGGAACGCTTCTTCGTAGGAGGTGCGGAATTCCTCGGTGATGAGCTCGTGCGCCGCGCCCGGCCCCTTGCGACGGACCGTGAGCCTGGTCGGAAAGTGCCGCAGATAGGGCGACGGAAAGACGAGCTCGGCGATGCGATCGGTGCAGTAGACCGTGATCCGCTCGGTGTAGTCGGGCACGCCCGGCAACTGCACATGCGTCATGCTCACCCGGCCGCCGCCCGGCAGCCCGAAGGCGAGCTGCACGCCGCGGCCGTCGTCGAAGATCGCGCCGTGCTGCGCCTCGGCCGGGAACTCGACACCGAAATGATCGAGCATGCCGTGCACCACGGCGACATCGTGCACCAGCGACGACAGGAACCCGCCGCTCAAGGCTCGCGCGCCGGCCTCGCTCGGCTCCCTGCCGGCGGACTGCCTGAGCTGGGCGGCGTTCCTGGCGCGGAAATCCTCGCGCAGGGCGACCGGGATGTCGTCGGGCACCGTCATCGGCAGGTGCTGGACGAACGGGTGCTGGTCGGGGTCGTTCACCTCGACCGAGATCAGCTTCACGTCCTCGATCGATTTCGGCAGCAGCGTGAGGGCGCGGCGATAGCTCGGATCGTAGCGTTTCATGTAGGCGACCTGCATCGCCTTGCCAGACTTGTCGCGCGCCTTGGCGATCTGGTCGCATCCCGCGACGGTGAGCGCCAGCGGCTTCTCGCACATCACGTGCAGCCCGGCATTCAGCGCCTCGACGGCGAGCTCGGGATGGAACGGATCGGGCGCCGCGATCACCACGGCATCGAGCCCGGCACCGAGCAGACCCTTGAGGTCGGGGCTCAGCGTCGTGAGCCCGTAGCGCGCCCCGACGGCCTGGCGCACCGTGGCAGAGGCATCGGCCAGCGCGCAGAAGTCGAACAGCTCGCGCTCTTCCCACAGGTAGAAGGCATGCTCCGCCTGGCCAACCAGCCCAGCCCCGACCAGACCGACCCGCAACCGCGCCATGAGCGCTCCTTCCCCTCGTTGGAACGTTCCATCAAGGGTAAGACAAGCATCCAGAGATGGGGGTCGTCAACGGGGATTCGGAAGAGCGAGCGTGGAGTAGAGACGGTCGGAGGACAACCGCACGCACATTCAGTTGTAGGACGCAACATTTACTTGTGGGCATAAGTGGTATCTGGTTGTCCTGCAACGATGATCGTCCCGGATCAAACCAGCTCGACAAATATCGCTCCACGGCCTGCGCGCAGACGCTTGAGTCTGGCCGGCAAAGTCATCGCAACCGCGCTTGTCGTGGTCCCGATTCTTGGTCTGGTTGGTGTTTTCGGCGTCGATGGGGGTGGCTACATCCCCTCCACTTTAGTCCGGCAAGTCTGCTTCTATCTGGCAATCGTCGGGGCCATCACCGGGGTTTCAGTCGGAATTCGAAATCGGGGCAGGGCGTTGGCGCGATCCCCGTTCCTGTCGCCGTTTCCACCGCTCCGATATGTTCTCTATTCGGGAGCGCTGGCTGGAATACTTGCCGCATCCTTCGCGGGACTTGCGTGGCCGCTCACCGTAGTGTTCGGGCAGACGCAGGAGTTGACCGTCACGGTCACCGGGTGGCACGACGGCGTCAAAGTATGCTCCGGTCCAGACATTGCCGAGGCTGCACCCCTGACGGCACCACTTTGCCTCGACAGATCATGGAGAGTCAGGTTGCCTCCTGGAACAAAACTCTTCGTCACGGGACCGGCGTCAATGTTCGGAATGGCTGTCCAGCATATCAACGTATTCAATCGCTAGAACACCGCGCTCCAGAATGATCGAAGTTTCGCGGCCGGCCCCACTCTCCGCTCCGTCATCCGCGGGCTTGACCAGCTGACCCAGGCGAGGGCTCCGCACGCCCGAAGCTGCGGTTGGGGTGGCCGGGTCGAGCCCGGCCTTGACGGACCGAGAGAGAGTGGAGCAAGGCCGGCAGTCGGGTTCCTTCTCCCGCTTGCGGGGGAAGGTGGCGCGAAGCGCCGGAAGGGGGCGGCCGCTTTGCGCCGGTGCGCGGGGCACCCCCCGCCACCACGCTAACGCGTGGTCCCCCTCCCCCGTAAACTGGAGAGGAGTCCTGACTGCCAGCTTTCTTCGAGAACGCTTCTCTAGTGATGGGCGCCCTTCATCTCGCGCAGCTCTTCGACCGAGCGCACGGACTTGCGGGCGGCGCCCTGCCAGTCGGTGGTCTTGATGGTCGCCTTGGCGAGGCGCGCCTTGGCGGCCGGGATGGCATCGGCATATTGCGGCAGCCACTGCGCCTGCGCCACCACCATCTCGTCGACCATCTGCCAGACCTCGTCGGGCGTGCAGATGGCGCCGACCAGCGGATCGTGCAGCACGGCGAGCTTGAGCAGGTCGATGTCGCCCTTGATGGCGGCCTCGACGCTCATCCGCTGCACGTTGATCGACACGGTGCAGGTCGCGGCGCAGGCGGTCGGCAGCGTGATGCCCTCGACCATATTGATGCCGAAACGGTCGACGAAACCGGGGCTCTCGATCACGGCGTCGGCCGGCAGGTTGCGGATGATGCCGTTGTTGCGCACGTTGAAATGCCCGCGATAGACACGGCCGGTCTCCATCGCCTCGATGATGTGCGAGGCGTGCTCCTTGGTGCGGTGGGCATTGCCGAAGGGCTTGGCCGCATCGTCGCGGAACTGCGGGAAATCGGTCTCGAACCAGTTGCGGCGCTCGGTCGAGTAACGCAGGTAGCCGCCGGTTTCGCCGTGGATCCAGTCGCTCATGTCGATCCACTTTTCGATCTCGTCCGGCCGCTTGCGGTACCACGGCAGGTACTCGCTGAGGTGGCCGTTGGACTCGGTCGAATAGACGCCGAAGCGCTTTAGAACGTCGATCCGGACCTTCTCCTGCTTGGAGTAGACCGGGTGCCGCTCGAAGGCGGCGATGAGCTCGTCCTTCTCGATCTTGCGGCCGTTGGCGCGGAGATCAATGTACCAGGTCTGGTGGTTGATGCCGGAGCAGACATAGTCGAGCTCATCGTCGGATATACCCAGCACCCGCGCGATCTGCTCGGCGCCGTGCTGCACGCCGTGGCAGAGGCCGACGGTGTTGACCTTGCCGTATTCGAGCGCCGCCCAGGTGTTCATCGCCATCGGATTGGCATAGTTGAGGAACAGCGCACCCGGTTCGGCAACCTCGCGGATGTCCTTGCAGAAATCGAGGATCACCGGAATGTTGCGCTGGCCGTAGAGGATGCCGCCGGCGCACAGCGTATCGCCGACGCACTGGTCGACATTGTACTTGAGCGGGATGTTGACGTCGGTCGCGAAGGCTTCGAGCCCGCCGACGCGCACGCAGCTCATGATGTACTTCGCGCCGCTGATCGCCTCGCGACGATTGAGGGTCGCGCTGACCTTGGCGGGCAACCGGTTCACCGCGACGATCTTCTCGATGATCTCGCGCACCATATCGAGATTGTGCTGGTTGATGTCGGTGAGCGCGAACTCGCAGCCGACGAACTCCGGCACCTTCAACAGGTCGGATACCAGCGTCTTGGTGAAGCCGACCGAGCCGGCGCCGATGATAGCGATTTTGAATGTCATGGCGAAATATCCCTCCGCGACGAGCCTGTCATATTGGGCGAGATGCCTACTCTTTCGGCGTGATCCGGTGTAGAGAAAAGTCATGCCACGACGGGTAATTTCATGCTGAGCGAGCTCATCGTCCACGGGCCGGCAGTGCGCATGCTGGAGCCGCCGCAGGGGCCGCTGAGCCTGCACTGCATGGCGACCGGCGCGGGTTACGAGCGGCGCGAGAACGAGACCTACGACTGGGAGGGCTCGACCCGTGCGGCGTTTGCCGTGATCCAGCACACGATCGCCGGCCGCGGAGAGCTCGACTACGAGGGCAAGCGGCATACGCTCACCGCCGGCGACACGATGGTGCTGCGCTTCCCCCATGCCAACCGCTACTGGCTCCCGCCGGGCGGGAGCTGGGAGTATTTCTGGATCGGGGTGCACGGCATCGAGGCGCTGCGCGTGGTGCGCGCCGTGCTCGATGCGGCAGGGCCGGTGCTGAAGCCGACCGGCCGCGACATCGACCGCCTGGCCGCTGCCTGCCTGCGGCTGGTCGGCGGCCCGGTGACCGGTGGCGGTGCCTCCGCCGCGGCCTACGATGCGGTGATGGCGATCCACGATGCGGCGTTCGAGCATACCCCGCCGCGGACCGAGCAGGTCTCCGGACCGATCCGGCGCTGCCTCGGCTATCTCGAGGAGCATCTGAGCGAGCATCTCGACGTCGACCGGCTGGCGCGGGTCGCGAGCCTCAGCCGCGCCCACTTCGTCCGCAAGTTCATCGCCGAGGTCGGGATGCCGCCCTCGGACTACGTGTTCGGCGAACGCATGCGGCTGGCCGAACGCCTGCTGATCGCGACCGACGCCTCGGTGTCCGAGATCGCGCGGCAGGCGGGATTTGCCGACGCCAACTACTTCGCCAAAGCGTTCCGGCGCTCGGCCAACCTGTCGCCGAGCGCCTTCCGCGCGGAGCGGCAGCCGGGCCGGCACCGCTAGAATCCGGAGCAATCGCCGGTTGCGCCGCGCCGCGGTTTTTCGCAGGCTGCGCCGCAGGGGAGACACCATATGCCGGACCAATCGCGCTTCGTCATCGTCGGCGGCGGCACCGCCGGCTGGATCACGGCCTTCATCATCCAGGATTCGCTGAAGCGCCTGAAGATCGATGCCAGCGTCACCGTGGTCGAGCCGAGCAAGATCCCGACGGTCGGCGTCGGCGAAGCGACCACGGCGGCGTTCTATGTGTTTCTCCGCAACTTCGGCATCGACGAGCTGGAATTCTTCCGCGAGACCGGCGCGAGCTTCAAGCTGGGCATCCGGCACGAGGACTGGCGGCGGAAGGGCGTCACCTACTACGGCCCGATCGACGACCCGCATCAGGTGATCGCGCCGCCGCCGGGCGCGCCGTCCGACTACCTCAATGTTTACGGCATTGCTGCCGGCCGGCCGCTGCAGGACATGCACATGTTCGGCCCGCTGCTGCTGCAGTGGAAGGCACCTTACGCCCGCAAGCCTGATGGCTCGCTGCTCCGGCTCGGGCCGTTCCTGCATGCCTACCATTTCGACCAGGCCCGGGTCGGGCGCTTCCTGGCGAGCAAGAGCCAGGGCGTGCGCATTGCCGACGGTGTGGTGCAGGGCGTCGAGCGCCGTGACGACGGCGGCGTCAAGGCGCTGGTGCTCGATACAGGCGAACGGATCGAGGGGGACGTGTTTTTCGACTGCACGGGCTTCCAGAAGCGGCTGATCGTCAAGGAGCTCAATGCGCCGTGGATCAGCTACGCGCACGAGCTGCCGGTGAACCGTGCCCTGCCCTTCTGGCTGCCGATCGGCGAGACAGAGGAGATGCCCAACTACACCCGCGCCTGGGCGCAGGAAGCGGGCTGGATGTGGCAGATCCCGACGCAGGGCCGCTTCGGCTGCGGCTATGTTTATTCCGACGAGTTCCGCACGCCGGATGAGGCCAAGCTCGAGGTCGAGCGCGTGCTCGGCCGCGAAATCGAAGTGCGCGGCGACATCCGCTTTCAGATCGGCCGCATCGATACGCCGTGGATCAAGAACGTCGTCGCAGTGGGGCTGAGCTCGAGCTTCCTCGAGCCGCTGGAGTCGACCTCGATCCACGGCACGATCGTGCAGATGATGCTGTTCGCCCGCCGCTTCCTCAAGCACCCCGAGGCGATGACCGACGACGACCGCGCCGATTACAACAAACGGATCGGCCGGCAGGTCGACGACTTCCGCACTTTCGTCAACACGCACTACATGACCGAGCGCGACGACACGCCGTTCTGGCGCGAGGTGCGCGAACATCGCATCCATCCGGAAACGAAGGAACGGCTCGCGCACTGGCAAGAGCACATGCCGCGCATGACCGACTTCCCCGACTATCTCGACGGCCTGCCGCACGTGCAGACGCAGTTGCACTATCCGGTGCTCGAAGGCCTGGGCCTCTTGAACCAGGACGTGGCCCGCGCCGAGATGGCGGCCGACCCCGGGCTCCGGCAGTTCGCGCGCGAGACCTACGAGTCGCTGGTCAGGGAATATGCCGGGGCGGCGAAGCAGGCGCTCGGCCACGCCGAGTTTTTGCGGATTGTGAATGAGATGAGGTGAGCTTCGGACCAGCCACCGTTTCCCTCCCCCGCGTGGGGAGGGTAGCGTAGCTCGGAGCGAAGCGACGTAGCGAAGCGGGGGGGGGGGCGCGGGCGGCCAGAAACCCGCCACCCCCCCCCCCCGCGGGGGGGCCGCTTGGGGCGCGCCGGCGGGAAACGGGGTGGGGGGGGTATAAACCCAAAAAACCACTGGGCCCCGCCGGGGGGTGGGGGGTTGGCGGGTTTCGGCCCCCCCCCCCCCCCCCCCCCGCTTCGCTACGT
>JBQCIY010000157.1:0-8886 GCA_051953275.1 Devosia sp.
AGACTGTCGCTGGGGGAAGCCGATGCGGCGCAGCCAGGGGACGATGCCAACGGCGAAAGCATCGGCCCGGCCCGCTGCGCCATCCTTGATGAGCTCGATGGTCAGCGCCGGATTGAGCTCGCGGACGCGGCGCGCCATGGCGCGGCCCTTGTCCAGCCGCCCGAGCGCGGCATGGCAGCAGGCAAGGCAGACATAGGGGTGACGAGGCCGTTGAAGGTCGTCAACGACTTCAGCGAAAACTCGATCGCGCCTCGTAATTGCCGAGAAGGAAGTGCGAGTCACCCAGCCGCATAAGGTTCTGGTAGCCGGCCGCGACCTGCTGGCCCAGTCCCAGGCGGACGGCCGGCGGCGCTCCGGCCGGAGCCGGCCGCACAAACAATGCGGGCGACGGCTGCGCGGTCGCCCTCGACCGAGGTCCGTGACGACCTCAATGCTCAATCGTCAAATGTTCAATCGTCCGAAACTTCGTCGCCTTCAGGGCCGGACAGCAGGGCCTCGCTCAACAGACCGGAGCTCTCGCGCACCGAGGCCTCGATAACATTGGCGATCTGCGGGTTGTCCTTGAGGAACTGGCGGGCATTCTCGCGGCCCTGCCCCAGGCGCTGGCTGTCGTAGGAGAACCAGGCGCCGGATTTTTCGACGACACCCGACTTGACGCCGAGGTCGAGCAACTCGCCGGTCTTGGAAATGCCCTCGCCGTACATGATGTCGAATTCGACCTGCCGGAACGGCGGCGCGAGCTTGTTCTTGACGACCTTGACGCGGGTCTGGTTGCCGATGACCTCTTCGCGCTCCTTGATCGCGCCGATGCGGCGGATATCGAGGCGCACGGAGGAATAGAATTTCAGCGCATTGCCGCCGGTGGTGGTTTCGGGCGAGCCGTACATGACGCCGATCTTCATGCGGATCTGGTTGATGAAGATCACCATCGCCTTGGACTTGGAGATGGAGCCGGTGAGCTTGCGCATGGCCTGGCTCATCAGGCGGGCCTGGAGGCCCGGCAGCGCATCGCCCATCTCGCCTTCGAGCTCGGCCTTGGGGGTAAGCGCGGCAACCGAATCGACCACCAGCACGTCGATAGCGCCGGAGCGCACCAGGGTGTCGGCGATTTCGAGCGCCTGCTCGCCGGAATCGGGCTGGCTGATCAGCAGCTCGTCGACCTTGACGCCGAGCTTTTTGGCATAGACCGGGTCGAGCGCGTGCTCGGCATCGACGAAGGCCGCAATGCCGCCATTGCGCTGCGCCTCGGCCACCACGTGCAGGGCCAGCGTGGTCTTGCCCGAGCTTTCCGGCCCGAACACCTCGACGATGCGGCCACGCGGCAACCCGCCGATACCAAGCGCGATGTCGAGCCCGAGCGAGCCGGTCGAGATGGCTTCGACCTGGGCGATGGCGCCCTCGCCGAACTTCATCACGGTGCCCTTGCCGAAGCTGCGCTCGATCTGGCTGAGCGCGGCGGCAAGCGCCTTGTCCTTATCCATTGAACCCTCGATAACCCTGAGCGGCGCGGCTGCTGCAGCCATGAGATTCTCCCTTAGACCATGCCGTGAGACGCGGCGAAAGCGCGATGGCTCGTGCGTCGAATGTGCTTATTTTGTTCTCATTTTGTTTCCAAACTGTCAAGAGGCCGTGCAAAACAGATCCGGCCGCAAATGCGGGTGCACGTCGCAGTAGAAAGAAGCGGCCGGGATGGCTCCCGGCCGCTCGAGCGGTTGGAGGTCGGTCCGCCGCTCAGCTGTCCGCGACGAAGGCGCCGTGGCCGTTGTTGGCCAGCGGATCCCAGTGGTAGGCGGTGCCGGTGTCGCCGGCAGTGATATGGATGTCGGTCAGGCTGGAGCCGAACACGTCGAAGGCGTCGGACCAGTCGGGCGCCGCCTTGTTGTGCAACACTGCGCCTTCGTTGATCTCGATGTGGAAGGCGCCATCGGAGCCGGTCAGGCGGATGGCGTCGTTGATGTCGCCGCCCGCGAGCGCAATGTCGGCGCTGGAGATAAGGCCACTCAGATCGAAACGATCAGCGCCGGTAAGGCCGAAGACCTGGTCGCTGTTGGCGGCGGCCGTGCCCGTCGTGCCGCCGAAGTCGGCATCGATGTAGCTGAACACGTCCGGTCCGGCGCCGGCGAACAGGTTGTCGTGGCCGAGGCCGCCGTCGATCGTATCATGACCGCTGCCGGCGAAGATGGTGTCCTTGCCGGCGCCGCCGTAGAGGCCATTGTCGCCGGCGTTGCCGATCAACGTGTTGGCGAGGGCGTTGCCGGTGGCGGAAATCGCCCCGTCGCCGAGCAGCGTCACGTTCTCGATGTTGCCGGTCGCCTGGGACGCATTGCCCAGGTCGAAGCTCACATAGGACTCGACGGTGTCGATGCCCGAACCGCCGGTTTCGCTCACCACGTCACCGGTGTGGCGGACGATGTAGGTGTCGTCGCCGGCACCGCCCGTGAGGGTGTCGCTGCCACCCGAGCCGCCATCGAGGGTGTCGTCGCCGGCGCCGCCCGAAAGGCTGTTGTTGCCGGCATTGCCGATCATCATGTTGTCGACGCTCGAGCCGATGCCGCCGGTATCGCCGACGCCATCGAGGATGAGGTTCTCGACGTTGGCGCCCAGCGTATAGGTGCCGGAGAGGCCGGTGAAATGCACCGTGTCGGTGCCGGCATTGGATGCCTCGGTGACGACGTCGCCGGTGCTGTCGGCGTAATAGATGTCGTTGCCGAGGCCGCCTGCCATGGTGTCGTTGCCCAGGCCGCCGTCGAGGACATTGCCGGCGGCATTGCCGGTGATGGTGTTGTCGAGGGCGTTGCCCGTCCCGTTTATCGCATCGGTACCGCCCAGCGTGAGCTTTTCGATGTCGCCCAGGACGTGGACGCTGTCGCTCAGATCGAACGAGATGGTTGACACGACGGTATCGATGCCCGCCCCGCCATTGGACTGTTCGTCCACGACATCGCCAGCATTGTCGACATAGTAGGTGTCGTTGCCGGCGCCGCCCTGCATGGTGTCGGCTCCGGCGCCGCCGTCGAGGCTGTTGTTGCCGGTGTTGCCGACGAGGACGTTGTTCGATCCATTGCCGGTGGCGTTGATGTTGCCCGTCCCGGTGAGCGTCAGGTTCTCGATCTCCGGATTGGCGGCGATGCTGTAGCTGACCTTGGACAGCACCGTGTCGAGGCCGGCGCCGCCAGTGACGAGGTCACCGACGTTGTCGACGACGAAGGTGTCGTTGCCGCCATTGCCGATCAGCGTGTCGATGCCGGCGCCGCCGTCGAGCGTGTTGTCTCCGGCATTGCCGGTGAGGGTGTTGGCGAGACTGTTGCCGGTGCCGCTGATGTTGCCGGCGCCCGCCGCCAGCACCAGGTTTTCGACGTTGGCCCCCAGCGTGAGGCTCACGCTGCTGATCACCGTGTCGGTGCCGCCGCCCGCCGCCTCGACCACTTTGTCGCCGGCGTCGTCGACATAGTAGGTGTCGTCGCCGGCGCCACCGGTCATCGAATCCGCGCCGGCGCCGCCGTCGATGACGTTGTTGCCGCCGTTGCCGACGAGCGTGTTGTTGCCGCCGTTGCCGGTGGCATTGATGTTGTCGGTCCCCGTCAGTGTCAGGTTCTCGATGTCGGCCAGTGCGGCCAGGCTGAAGGTGAGGCTCGACTTGATGGTGTCGGTCCCCTCGCCCGGATTCTCGATCACCACGTCCCCGGCGGCGTCGACGACGTAGGTGTCGTTGCCGGCGCCACCCTGCATGGTGTCGGCTCCGGCGCCGCCATCGAGGCTGTTGTTGCCGGTGTTGCCGACGAGAACGTTGTTCGATCCATTGCCGGTGGCGTTGATGTTGCCCGTCCCGGTGAGCGTGACGTTCTCGACATCGGCCAGTGCGGCGAGACTGAAGGTGATGCTCGCCTGCACCGTATCGTTGCCCTCGTTGGGGTTCTCGACGATCACATCGCCGGCGCTGTTGACCACGTAGGTATCATTGCCGATGCCACCGATCATCGTGTCGCTGCCGGCGCCGCCGTCGATCGAGTCGTTTCCGCCCAGGCCCGAGAGGCTGTCATTGCCGCCGTTGCCGAAGATGGTGTCGTCGCCGGCGCCGGGCAGCGGCTGACCTGCTGGCGTATGGTACGCATCGACGGTGTCGGCGCCGTTGGAGCCGTTGATGACCACGCCGGCAACGGTCGTGACGAGGAAATCGCCGGCCGTCAGGGTGCGCCAATCGACGCCCTGCAGCACGAGATGCGTTGCGCCAAAGGTAAAGGCCGCGTCGGTGGTGTTGCCGGTATCGTCGAGATGGGCGAGGACGTCGGCGAAGCTGTTGACCCCGGCGATCGCCGTAAGGTCGACCGCATCGTCGGTGCCGCCGGCGGTGAAGTCGGTGATCGTCGCCGTGCCAGCTGCGCCAAGGATGAAGGTGTCATTGCCCGCGCCGCCGACGAGAATATTGGCGCCGGTCCCGCCGGACAGAGTGTCGTTGCCGTCGCCACCCACGAGGTTGTCGTCACCGGCGCCGCCGGTGATCAAATCGTCGCCGCCGTAACCGTAGATCGTGGTGCCGCGAGTGTCGTCGGCATAGGCGACGTCATTCGCGTCGGTCAGCGTCACCGCCAGCACGTCGGTGAACGTGTCGGTATCGCCATAGGTGTCGATGGCCGATTGCGCGGCGACGCTGGTGCTCTGCACGCCGCTGCCGGCGTCGAATTGTGCGGTCTGGGACGAGCCCGAGAGGTTGACGAAGACGCCGTGCTCACCGGGCTGCGTTCCCCAGGTGTGGCCGTCGTAGTCGGTATGGGCGAACGCCTCCATGTGGTAGTCGACCAGCAGCGCGCCGCCATTGTCGGCAAAGCTGTCGTCGCCGGCGCCGCCGATCACCTGCATCGCGGGACCGATGCTGCGGCCGCCGATGTTGTCGGTGAAGGCCTCGGCGGTATTGGCGAACCCGGCCTCGACCGTGAACTGGTCAGCGCCGGTGCTGCCGAGCACCAGCTCGACATTGGAGAAGGACGTGTCGAGCGCGCCAGTGTTCTGGCCGCCCTCGTAGTCGTTTTCGGTGGCGGTGCCGACTGCGGTCCCGGCGCCGTTGGACCCGCTGAAGGTGAAGCTCACCCCGCCGCCCGAAGCAGCATTGCCCTGTTCGACATAGACGACGTCATAGCCCGAACCACCATCGATGACGTCGGAGCCGAGGCTGTCGTGGATCTGGTCGTTGCCAGCCCCGCCGCTGACGGTATCGTTGCCGAGGCCACCATCGAGGCTGTCGTTGCCGAGGCCACCAGCCACTGAATCGTCACCCGAACCGGCGACGAAGTTGTCGTTGCCGCTGCCGCCAACCAGGGTATCGTTGCCGTCCTGGCTTTCAACATAAGCGGCGGCATCGCTACCCTGGAAGACGTCCGCTGCATCCGTCAGGCGGAAGGTGTTGACCCCACTGAAGCTATCGGTGTCGCCGAAGGTGTCGAACGCCGTTCCGGACGCGACCGAGATGGGTTGCGGGCCGCTGCCGTCATTGAGGTCGAAATTCACAGTCAGCGGATCGGACGAGAGGTTCACCACGACACCGTGCTGGCCGGTGGCGCTGCCCCACTGCTCGCCGCTGTAGCCGTTGTGAGTCCACCTCTCCTCGTCGTAGTTGACCATCGACGATCCGGCGCCGCCGGTGCTCGAGTCCGTGTTGTCGGTAAAGGTGTCGTTGCCGGCGCCGCCGGTCAGTTGCACAACCCGCCCGGCGCCGCCGAGACTGTCACCCCGCCCGTCGAAGTAGACGCCCCGCGAATCGGGATCGCTGTGAAAGCCGGAGTCCACGGTGAAAGTGTCAGCGCCGGTGGTGCCCCGGAACTGCTCCACGCTCGTCACGGTGTCGGCAATCGCCTCGCCCTGGTAGATGCCGGTGACGGTCCCCGATGAATTCGCGCCGTCGAGAACGAAGTCGACATGGTCTTCGGTGTGCCCCTGATCATCGTCGAAGGCGAGCTGGTCCCAACCGCCACCGCTGCCGCCGTCGATCGTGTCGTTACCGGTCGAGCCGCTGATGTAGTCGTAGAGACCGCCGCCCAAAATCACATCGTCGCCGGCCCCGCCATTGAATGTGTCGGGCCCGGCGCCGCCGACGAGCGTGTCGTCGCCATCGTGGCCATTGAGGGCAAAGCCGCCAGCATCGCCCGCGATCAGGTAGTCGTTGTACTGGGTTCCCTCGACTTGCTGGATGTTGGCCAGCGTATCGGTGTCGCCGAAACTGTCGAGCGCGGTGCCCGCGCCGATTACGCTTGCCGACTGGCCGGTCACGCCGCCGAAGTCGGCGGTTACGGCGCTGCCCGAAAGATTGACGATGACGCCGCGCGAGCCGGGATCGGCCCAGGCACCGTAGGCCTCGCGAGCATAGTCGACCGTATTGTAGCCGGCGCCGCCATCAAGGCTGTCGTTGCCGGCGCCACCGACGAAGGTGTCATTGCCGGCGCCCCCGATCAGGGTGTCATCGCCGGCGGCCGAAAGGACAAGCCCATTGGAGTTGCCGAGGGCGACATAGTCGTTCGCATAGCCGGTGATGATCCCCTCGATGCTGTTCAAGGTATCGATGTCGCCAAAGCTGTCGATGGCGTGGCCTGCCGCGACGGATGTCACCGTCTGTCCGGTCGCCGCCTGCAGGGCGCCGCCGACCGCCAGGGCGCTGGACGACAGGTTGACGATGACGCCCTCGATCCCCGACTGGTTCTGGTCGTACTGCTCCTTGCTGTAGTTGACGGTGTCGAAGCCGCCGCCGCCGTTGAAGGTGTCGTTGCCGGCATTGCCGGTAAAGTCGTCGTTGTCGCTGCTGCCGTTGAACGTGTCGGCCTGGTCGCCGCCGATGACGATCTCGATGCCCGAGAACACATCATGGCCGACGGAGGCACCGCCGTCGACGGTGCCGCTGCTTGCGCTCGTCTTGTCGACGGTGATGGCCTCGGTCGCATTGTAGTATTCGAGGTTGTCGTACTCGCCCTGGCCGTTGCCGGTGTCGATGATGATGTCGTTGCCGGCGCCGGGGTCGAAGAAATTACTCTGGCCGTTGCTGCCGTTGCCGCCGATGAGGGTGTCATTGCCGTCGCCCCCCAACACGTGGCTGTTGCCGGCGCCGATATCGACATAGTCGTCGCCAGCTCCAGCATCGACGAACACGTCCGCACCTGGCACGCTGACCGAGGGCATGATGATGTAGTCGTTGAAGTCGGTGCCGCGGATACCGTCGATGTTCACCAGGGTATCGGTATCGCCGAAGCTGTCGAGCGCCTGACCAGCGGCGAGGGTGTCCGCGGTCTGGCCGGTGGCGACGCCACTCAGGCCGCTGAGCATCTCGCCCGACAGGTTGACGATCACACCGCGAGTTCCGCGGACGCCGTCGTTATCGACCTCGCGAACTTCGCGTCCATAGTCGACGACGTCGTCCGCCGTCGCCGAGCCGACCAACGTGTCGTTGCCCTCATAGCCGGTCAGTTGATTGCCGTTGTCCGGTCCATCGGGATTGCCCGCGCTGACCAGATAGTCATTGAACCTCGTTCCGCCGATGTCCTGGAAGCCGGTGCCCCAGGCCGCATTGAGGAACGTGTCAGTATAGCCGTAGCTGTCGAGGCCGGTGCCGGCGGCAACCACGCCTTCGGCCTGGCCGGTGGCCGCCGCCAGGTCGGAGGTAACGGTCAGCACGCCGCCGCCAAGGTTGATGACGACACCCTTAGTGCCATCGTCGACATTGCCACGCGTTTCGCTGAAATAGTTGACGTCGTCAAAACCGTTGCCGGCAACGAACGTGTCGTTTCCCTCATACCCGGCGAAGTCGCTGCCCTCGTCGGCCGCGACCATGTAGTCAGCACGCGCGGTGCCATCCATATTGGCGACGAATTGGAAGGTATCGGTGCTGCCATAGGTGTCGAGCGCAGTACCGGCGGCAATCGTCGTTGCGGTCTGGCCGTCGACGCCCGCAATCCCACTGACGTCGTGACTGGACAGATTGACGATGACTCCGTTCGGGCCGTCCTCACTGCGATACTGCACGCGGTTGAATTCGTGCAGATGCGTGCCGCCGATGATCAGGTCGTTGCCCTGGCCCCCGGTGAAGAAATCGTCGCTGAAGTCGCTGGCGCCACCGCCCACCAGGGTGTCGTTGCCGTCGCCGCCGACGAGATGATCGGAGCCGTCGCCGCCTTCGAGGTAGTCGTTGCCGTCGTAGCCGACGAGCTCGTTGTCCTCGCCATTGCCGACGATGTAGTCGTTCTGGTTGGTGCCATCGACGTTTTCGATGAAGCTGAGCGTGTCGGTGTTGCCGTAGGTGTCGAACGCGGTTCCAGCCGCGATCGAGGACGCGGACTGGCCAGTGACGTCGGTGATGCCGGTGACGGCTCCGTCGGAGAGATTGACGATGACGCCGTCAGTGCCGTCCTCGTAGAGGTATTGGACGCGATTGGCTTCACCGTCGTGCGTGCCGCCGATGATGACGTCGTCGCCCTGGCCGCCGGTGAAGAAGTCCGCACTGAAGTCGCTCGCATCACCGCCAATCAGCGTATCGTTGCCGTCGTCACCATAGAGGTGGTCGGAGCCGTCCTGGCCGTTGATCAAGTCGTTGCCGGCGCCGCCGTGGATCGTGTCGTCACCGCCACCGCCATAGATCGTGTCGTTGCCGCCGCTGCCGTTGATGGTGTCGTTGCCGGCGTAGCCGGCGATCACCTCGTCGTCGGAAGTGCCGTTGATCGCGTCGTTGCCGATGCCGCCTTCGAGCGGGTGGGCGGCCGGCTTGAACACGAAGTTGGCAGCGGTCAGATCCGCGTAGTTGATGCCCTCGAGCGTGGTCGAGCCGCCGTCCATGAAATAGAACGTCGCATCGGTGTTATTGCCGGCATCGACGAAGGTCATCGCGCCCTCAAGCGACAGCACCCCGAACTG
>JBQCIY010000158.1:0-6849 GCA_051953275.1 Devosia sp.
CTGGGCGGCGTACGGGGTCGACTTGCGCGATCCCTTGAAGCCCATGACGCCCGACGACGACCAGGAAATGGTATTGCCCTGGACGTCGGTGATGGTCACCATGGTGTTGTTGAAGCTGGCGTTTACGTGTGCAACGCCCGACGTGATGTTCTTGCGTTCCTTGCGACGAACGCGAGCGACTTCAGCTTTTGCCAATTTACTTCCTTCGTTTCGATATCGGCGCTGCCGTAGTTCCAGCAGCTACATCAAGGACGCATGCCGCGCCCTTATCCAAAAAGGACGCCGAAGCGTCCTTACTTCTTCTTGCCGGCGATCGGCTTGGCCGGGCCCTTGCGGGTGCGCGCATTGGTGTGCGTGCGCTGGCCGCGGACCGGCAGGCCACGGCGGTGGCGCAGGCCACGATAATTGCCGAGGTCCATCAGCCGCTTGATGTTCATCGCCACGTTGCGGCGAAGGTCGCCCTCAACCACATAGTCGCGGTCGATGGTCTCGCGGATCTGGATCACCTCCGCGTCGGTCCACACGTTTACACGGCGCTCGGGCGGGATACCAACCTTCTTGCAGATATCCTCGGCGAACTTGTCGCCGATGCCGTGGATGTACTGCAGCGCAATAACCACGCGCTTGTTCGTCGGGATATTGACGCCAGCGATACGAGCCACGTCTGCTCTCCTTCATGCCGGCATCCCGTTAGATAGGTGCCGTTCTTGTAACAACAAGGGACCGGTTTCGACCCCTCACCCGTTTCGAGGAACCGAATCCAGCCCAAAAATCCTTGAGACTGGCGCGGTTCTATTGGCCGATTCCGGCAGAGTCAACTGCCGGAGAGCCCGAATTTCGTCCCTACCCTATGCTTCGAGCGCATGGCGGATGGCCGCCGTGACCTCGTCCACCGGCCGCATGCCGTCGACAGTCTTGAGCATACCCTTGCCCTTGTAGTACGCGACCAGCGGCTCGGTGAGCTCGCGATAGACCTCAAGGCGCTTGCGGATCACCTGTGCATCGTCGTCGGCACGAGCGCCGCCGGTTTCCTTTGCCCGGTTGGCGACACGCGCGACGAGGGTATCGGCATCGGCGGTGATCTCGATCACCGCATCGAGCTTCAGACCCTTCTCCTCAAGCATGGCGCCAAGCGCGTCGGCCTGCGGGATGGTACGCGGGAAGCCGTCGAGGATGAAGCCGTTGGCGCAGTCCGGCTGGTCGATGCGCTCCGACACGATACCGTTGACGATCTCGTCGGACACCAGGTCGCCGCGATCAACGATGGCCTTGGCCTCGACGCCCAGCGGCGTCCTGTTGGCAATCGCCTGGCGCAGGATGTCGCCGGTCGACAGCTGCGGGATGCGCAATTGCTCGACCAGGATCTTGGCCTGGGTGCCCTTGCCGACGCCCGGTGGTCCGAGAAGTATGAGTCTCAACGCTTCCGTCCTCCTAGCCGCGACCGCTTCACCAGGCCCTCATATTGCTGCGCAATCAGGTGGCTCTGGATCTGGCTGATGGTGTCCAGCGTCACCGTCACCATGATCAGCAGCGAGGTGCCGCCGATGAACTGGCTGACGTTGAGCTGGCTGTGGATCACCTCGGGGATGAGGCAGACCACCGTCAGGTAGATCGCGCCGACGACGGTGATGCGGCCGAGCACATAGTCGATGTGCTGGGCGGTGCGCTCACCCGGGCGGATGCCAGGGATGAAGCCGCCCGACCGCTTGAGGTTGTCGGCCGTCTCGGTCGGGTTGAACACGATCGAGGTGTAGAAGAAGCAGAAGAAGATGGTCAAAACGCCATAGGTCAGCAGATAGATCGGCTGGCCGCGGCCCAGCAGCGCCGCGACCACGCCTAGCCATTGCGGCGCGTCGCCACGCGAGGCGAACGAGGCGATCGTTGCCGGCAGCAGCAGCAGCGAGGAGGCGAAGATCGGCGGGATCACGCCCGACGTATTGAGCTTGAGCGGCAGGTGCGAGGTGTCGCCCTGGAACATCTTGTTGCCGACCTGGCGCTTCGGATACTGGATCAGCAGCCGTCGCTGCGCCCGCTCGAAGAACACGATGACGGCGATCACCACGATGGCCAGCAGCGGCAGGCCGATGGCCCAGAACCCGGCCAGCGCGCCCTGGCGCAGCAGCTCGAGCGTCTGCACGATGGTGGTGGGCAAATTGGCGACGATGCCCGCGAAGATGATCAGCGAGATGCCGTTACCGACGCCGCGCGAGGTGATCTGCTCGCCCAGCCACATCAGGAACATGGTGCCGCCCACAAGGGTGACGATGGTCGAGATGCGGAAGAACCAGCCGGGATTGAGCACCACCCCCTGGCTGCCCTCGAGGCCGACGGCGATGCCGTAAGCCTGGATGGCGCAGAACACCACCGTGAGGTAGCGGGTGTACTGGTTCATCTTGCGGCGGCCGGCCTCACCCTCCTTCTTCAGCGCTTCCAGCCGTGGCGAGGCGGTGGTCAGCACCTGCACCACGATGGACGCGGTGATGTAGGGAATGAGGTTGAGGGCGAAGATTGCCATGCGGTGCACGGCGCCACCGGCGAACAAGTCGAACATCCCGAAGATGCCGCTCTGCGCCTGCTGGAAGGTCTGCGCGTAGGCCTGGGGGTCAATGCCCGGGACCGGGATGTAGGTCCCCAGTCGATAGACAAGCAGTGCGCCCAGGGTGAACAGGATGCGCTGCTGGAGGACTTTCGCCTTGGCGAAAGTGGAAAAGTTCAGGTTTCTAGCAAGCTGCTCGGCTGCGGACGCCATCGACTAGTCCTTAATGCGCGCCGCCGCTGGAAACCGTCACCGATCTCCGTGCGGCGCTGGATGGCCGGCGCTCAGGCGTCAGCCTTGGTTGCTTCAGCGTTCTTTGCTTCGGCTTTGGGCATATCGATCTTGCCGCCCAGCGCTTCAATAGCCGCGACAACGCCGGCCGAGGCGTGCGTGACGTTGAAGCTCACCTTCTTGCTGGTAAAGTCGGCAGCGCCCTTGACCAGCCGGACGCCGTCCAGAGCGCGGCGGATGACGCCGGCCTTGACCAGAGCCGCGGCGTCGATGAGGCCCTTATGGTCCAGCTTGCCGCTGTCGATATAGGCCTGGATGCGGTCGAGGCGCACAGTATTGTAGTGCTTCACGTTCGGCACGTTGAAGCCACGCTTGGGCATGCGCATGTGGAGCGGCATCTGGCCGCCTTCGAAGCCGCCAATAGCGACGCCCGACCGTGCAGTCTGGCCCTTGCCACCGCGGCCGCCGGTCTTGCCGACGCCCGAGCCGATGCCGCGGCCGACGCGCACGCGCTTCTTGTTGGCACCCGGATTGTCGCGAAGTTCGTTCAAGCGAGCCATCAGTCAATCCTTACTTACTATCGCCGACGACGCGGACGAGGTGCGGGATCTTGTTGATCATGCCGCGCACTTCGGGCGTGTCTTTCAGCGTCCGCTGCTTGCGGATCTTGTTGAGGCCGAGGCCGATCAGGGTCGCCCGCTGGTCGGCCTGACGGCGCGCGGGGGAAGCGATCTGCTCGACGGTTACTTGCTTGTCAGCCATTTTGAACTCCCAGGTCTCAGGCTTCGACCGATTCCTGGCCGCGACGGGCCTGGAGATCGGACACCTTGAGGCCGCGGCGGGCCGCGACGGAGCGCGGGCTGTCGACCTGCTTGAGCGCGTCGAACGTGGCGCGCACCATGTTGTACGGATTCGAGGTGCCGGTCGACTTGGCAACGATGTCGTTGACGCCCAGCGTCTCGAAGATGGCGCGCATCGGACCGCCGGCGATGATGCCGGTACCCGGAACGGCGGCACGCAGCACAACCTTGCCGGCGCCGTGACGACCGGCGACGTCGTGATGGAGCGTCCGGGCCTCGCGCAGCGGCACGCGAATGAGCTGGCGCTTGGCCTGCTCGGTCGCCTTGCGGATCGCCTCGGGAACCTCACGGGCCTTGCCGTGGCCGAAGCCGACGCGGCCCTTCTGGTCGCCCACCACCACGAGCGCGGCAAAGCCAAAGCGCTTGCCGCCCTTCACCACCTTGGCGACGCGGTTGATGTGGACCAGGCGGTCGATGAATTCGCTTTCGCGCTCTTGAACGTCTCTCATTGTCTTTCCTTCCGCGCGATCAGAACGTGAGGCCGGCTTCGCGGGCCGCATCCGCCAAGGCCTTGACGCGGCCATGGAAGAGGTAGCTGCCTCGATCGAACACGACCTCGGTCACGTTGGCGGCCTTGCCGCGCTCGGCGATCAGCTTGCCGACGGCAGCGGCGCCTTCGCTCGATCCGCCCTTGCCGGCCGACTTAACGTCCTTGTCGAGGCTCGACGCCGCTGCGAGCGTCCGGCCGGACGCGTCATCGATGATCTGCGCATAAATGTTCTTGTCGGAGCGGTGCACGCTCAGACGCGGCCGGCCATTGGCACGGGCCTTGATGGCTTTGCGAACGCGCGCCTTGCGCCGTTCAGATCCCTTGAGGCTGATGGGCATCTCTCGCGTTCCTTACTTCTTCTTGCCTTCCTTGCGGGCGATATACTCGCCCAGGTAGCGCACCCCCTTGCCCTTGTAGGGTTCGGGCTTGCGATAGGCGCGGATATCGGCGGCCACCTGGCCGACCTGCTGCTTGTCCACGCCGGCAACCGTGATGTCGGTCTGGGTCGGCGTCGTAATCGTGATGCCCTTGGGTGCCGGGAAAACGACCTCGTGGGAAAAGCCGAGGCTGAGCTTCAGATCCTTGCCAGCCATGGCGGCACGAAAGCCGACGCCCTGGATCTGCAGCTTCTTCTCGTAGCCGTCCTTGACGCCCTTCACCATGTTGGCGATCAGAGCGCGGGTGGTGCCCCAAGCGGCGCGAGCCTCCTTGGTGTCGTTCGCCGGCTCGATGACGATTCCCTCGTCGGTCTGCTTGGCGTTGACGATATCCATGAGCGTGAGCGATTGCTCGCCCTTGGGCCCCTTCACGGCGACTTCACGATCCTTGATCGTGACGGTCACACCGCTCACCGGAGCAATTGGCTTTTTGCCTGTACGGGACATTCTACTTTTCCTTCGGAGTCATCGTCGATGCCGAATGGCTAAGCGCGAAGGCTTAGAACACTCGACAGACTACCTCGCCGCCCAGGTTCTGGGACTTCGCTTCGTGATCGGCCATTACGCCCTTGGGGGTCGACAGGATCGACACGCCAAGGCCGTTCATGACCGAGGGAATATTCTTCACCGACACATAGACACGCCGACCGGGGCGCGAGACACGCTCGATCGTGCGGATTACCGGGGTGTTGTCGGCATACTTGAGCTCGATCTCGTATTCGTTGAGACCGTTTTCCGACTTCTGCTCGCTGTAGCCGCGAATGAAGCCTTCGGACTTCAACACGTCGAGTACGCGGCCGCGCATCGTCGAGGCCGGTGTCGAAACAGTGTCGCGGCGACGCATCTGCGCATTGCGGATGCGGGTCAGCATGTCGGCGATGGGATCAGTAAGGCTCATCGATGTCTCTCCTTACCAGCTCGACTTGACCAGGCCGGGGATCTCCCCGAAGTTGCCGAGCTCGCGCAGCGCGATACGGCTCAGCTTCAGCTTGCGATAGTAGGCGCGCGGACGACCGGTCACCTCGCAGCGATTGCGCACGCGGCTCGGGGCAGAATTGCGCGGCATGGCCGAAAGCTTGAGCTGCGCGGCGAAGCGCTCTTCCATGCTCGACTTCTGGTCCATCACCAGAGCCTTGAGCTTGGCGCGCTTGCCGGCCATCTGCTTGCTCAGCTTCTTGCGGCGGTTGTTCTTCTCGATAGAGCTGGTCTTTGCCATTTATCGTCCTTTTGCCCCTCTTACTGCCGGAAGGGGAAATTGAAGGCGCGCAGCAGGGCGCGGGCCTCGTCGTCCGTCTTGGCGGTCGTGCACACCACAATATCCATACCCCAGACCTGTTCGATCTGGTCGTAGGAGATTTCCGGGAAAATGATGTGTTCCTTGATGCCCATGGCGTAGTTGCCACGACCATCGAAGGCGTTCGGATTGAGGCCGCGGAAGTCGCGGACGCGCGGCAGAGCCACATTCACCAGACGATCCAGGAACTCGTACATCCGAGCCTTGCGCAGGGTGACCTTGACGCCGAGCGGCATGTTCTCGCGCACCTTGAAGCCAGCGATGGACTTGCGGGCATGCGTGATAACGGGCTTCTGGCCGGCGATCTTTTCGAGATCGGCAGCGGCCGCGCGCACCTTCTTGGTGTCGTTGACAGCCTCGCCCACGCCCATGTTGAGAACGATCTTCTCAAGCTTGGGCAGCTGCATGACGTTCTTGTAGCCGAACTGCTTGAGCAAATCGGCCTTGATCTGGTCTTCGTACTGCGTGCGCAGACGCGGGACGTAAGCGGTCTCAGCCATCGATCACATCTCCTGTGGTCCTGGCGACGCGCACTTTCTTGCCGTCGTCCTGAGTTTTGAATCCAACGCGGGTCGGCTTGCCGGCGGCATCCACGTGGGCGAGGTTGCTCAAGTGGATGGGCGCCTCCTTAGTGTAGATGCCCGACTCCTGCGCCGCCGTCTGGCGCGTGTGCCGGCGAACGAGGTTCAGCCCCTGCACGGTGGCGCGGTTCTCGTCCGGGAACACCTGGAGGACCGTTCCGGTTTTCTTTTTGTCCCGGCCGGTGAGAACGACGACCTTGTCGCCTTTCCTGATCTTGGCGGCCATCACAACACCTCCGGGGCGAGCGAAATGATCTTCATGTGGTTCTTGGCACGCAACTCGCGCGGAACCGGCCCGAAAATGCGGGTGCCGATCGGCTCGGCCTGGTTGTTGATCAGCACCGCAGCGTTCTTGTCGAAGCGGATGATCGACCCGTCCGTGCGGCGGACCGGAGCGGCCGTGCGCACGACGACGGCCTT
>JBQCIY010000159.1:0-7503 GCA_051953275.1 Devosia sp.
GCGCCATGTCGACCGACCGGAGCGGAGCTGGCCTGTCCAGCGAAGACGCCGGAGCCGGACGAGACCGTCGTGGCCCGGCCCGGCGCGGACAGCACCCCGTTCGTCTATTCAGGCACCCTTGTGCCGGCGCCGCACGATCCGGATGTCGGCTGGCTGGGGCGCTAGGATACCCAGCCAAGCCAGACGCCTTGCTAAGCCTTGCCAGTATGGCTCGGGACCAGGCAGCTCTTGCGCCGACCAGCCGAAGACGGAGCAATAGAACTCTACGGCGCGTGCAGGATCGTCGGTGGCAATGTCAACGGGCACGAAACGGTTCATCGGATACTTTCCTACCGTGTTGGCGTCCATCAGGTCTCATGCAGGTGATGGGGCCGACATCGGTCCGGCCGCGGCTATCGGCCAGATCACCTCAGTCATCGTTTTTTCGGGTGGCGTGCCCGGAGGACTGTAATAACGTTCCCACATGTCGGGCGTGCCTTGCAGATGGCGCCTTTTCAGGTCTGCTCCCATGCTGTCGTAGGTTTTGCTGACCGTCTCGTACGGGCCCATGTGAATCCCCTTGAGGACCTGACCATCGGGTGTTCGGCCGATCTCTACGCCGGCCATGCGGAGTCGCTCTTCCTGGACACCCGCTATAGGGAAGCCGAGTTCGAAAATGGCCTTGCTGCCCTCGAATGAAATGTAGTGGGCATAAGGCGCTCCAGCCATTTTCACATCCGCTTTGCCGAACAGTTCTCCGAGCCTGATGAAGCCTTCGCCGATGGTGCGCGACATCTCCGCCAGACTTGCTTCCAGCCTCAGGAATCCGAAGGGTTCGGCTTCGACCGTTTCCAACTTGAATTCGTCCATCGCGTTTTCTCCTGCTGGCAGCAAACTGCGACCGTCGAGAGAGCGCGGCGTTGAGCGAGATCAAGAGCGGAGTTGGATCGCTGGCAGTTGGCATTTGGGCCTATACATTTGCCGGAGAGGATACGTTACTTCTCAGCGGAGCGGGCGATCAGATGCCTCCTGAGGCAACGAACGAGAAGGATCGAAGGCGCGGGTTGGGAGCGCATGTACGGCAGTACGTGCCGCTGGCCATTGTTGCCATCGCGCTCCTTGGATTCGGAATGTTGGCGGACGAGGTTGTCGAGGGCGATACGCTTGCCTTTGACCGTGCGGTGCTCCTCTGGTTTCGAGTGCCCGGCAATATTGCAGTTCCGATCGGCCCGCTCTGGGTTCAGGAGGCCGTGCGCGATGTGACCTCGCTCGGAAGCTTCGTGGTTCTCACAATCGTGACAATCGTCACCGTCGTGCAGCTGCTGCTCAGTGGCAAGCGAGGCATCGCTGTCTACATTGGCTTGGCCGTGGCGAGCGGAACTGTGATCAGCACCGTTCTCAAGATGCTGTTCGACCGGCCACGCCCGGACATCCCCGGCGCGCCACATGTCTTCACTTCCAGTTTCCCATCTGGCCACGCGACGGTGTCAGGAGTGGTCTTCCTCACCATTGCCGCAGTGCTGACTGCCGCAACACGATGCAAGCAGCTCAAGATCTTCTATCTCGGTGTCGGGCTGTTCCTGACCCTCATCGTCGGGATCAGCCGGATCTATGAAGGCGTCCACTACCCCACGGATGTACTCGCCGGCTGGATGATCGGGTCCGCCTGGGCGATCCTGTGCTGGATCGGGGCGCAACTCCTGATGAAGCCCCCAATTCCTGCATCAAACGATGGCCCGGTCTGAGCGAGCAGATCGCACCTCTTGGGCCACACGAGAAGCCAATCAGCGGACCAGATTCCCGGCCCAGTCCCTGGCGCGTTCGATTTCGCCGTCCTTGAGCGGCCCTTCGGCGCTCTCGACCAAAAAGCCCGCAAGCCCGCCACGCACGAGAAATCCGTGACGTTCGAGACTGGCGGCGATGCGCGATGCGGCATAGCCGCCGACGTCAATCACCCATTTGAGAGGCTCCGGCTTCACCGCGTCGAGATCGAGCCTTGTATCGAACGCCGCCGCCAGCTTGCCGGGCGCTACCCTGTCGAGGCTCCCCACGTAACTTGAGATGTGCGGCGTGGGTCGGAAGCCCCTGGTTGGGGATCCGACAATCAGGAGGTCCGTGCGGGTGAGGTCCAGTTGGTCGGCCTCCTGGACAGCAGCGAGGCGCACCTCATGCCCTGCTGCGAGGACATCTCGAGCGGCCTCTGCGATGGCCCTCGTATTTCCAAAGATGCTGTCATAGACGATAACTATGTTCATCGGGTGCTCCGGGAAGGCCCCAGCCTAGAACCACGACGACCCGCGCGAATTGATCATGCTCAAGCATCAGGAAGCCGCCGATTCCTCGACCAAATTCCAGCGGCCTCACACCCGAGCCAGATATGCCTCGCTGGCATAGCGTCGGATCATGCGGTGGCTGCTGAACATCGGCGACAGCTTCGAAATGGATTGCTTCATCATGAACACCCATTTGTCGCGGTTATCGGCGTATAGGGGCAGCACGATGTCTCCGAGCTTCTGGAGAAGTGCGTCTGTATCCGAGGCCGATGAGCTCTCGATGCTCCACCCGGTTACGCCTTCGACGCATCCCTCCACCCACCATCCGTCGAGGATGCTGAGGTTTAGAACACCATTTACCGCAGCCTTCATTCCACTCGTGCCTGAAGCCTCGTAGGGCGGCTGCGGAGTGTTTAGCCAGACGTCGCTGCCGGCGACCAGAGACCGGGCGAGGGTCATGTTGTAGCCGGGCAGAAAGGCGACAGGGATCGCCGAAGCCAGCGTCGCGATGTAGGCATGCAGGTCTTCGATCAGCTTGAGGCCGGGAAAATCCGCGGGGTGCGCAATCCCGGCAAGCACAATCTGAAATGGACGCGAGCGGGCAACGTCCCGCAGTCGACCCAGATCGCGGAACAGCAGATCGGGGCGCTTGTATGCGGTCATTCGACGCGCAAATCCGATTATGGGCAGTGCTGGATCCAGCATCAGCCCCGTCCGATCCGCTACAAGCGAGAGCAGCTCCTGTTTGGCCTTCTGGTGGGCGTCCCATATTTCCTGGTCCGGAATTTGATCGGCAAACGCCAGCACCTCGGGCTCATGACGCCAATGCGGAACATACCGATCATAGAGCTCCTTGAACTGGTGATGGGTCCAGGTGCTCAGATGAATCCCGTTGGTGATGGAGCGAATGGACACGCCAGGAAACATGTTCGAGGCGGTTTCGGCATGCCTCTCTGCGACGCCATTAACATATCCGCTCAGGCTCAGGGCGAGACGAGTCATGTTTAGAGCAGTATCGCCCGCCAGGCGTTTGAGGGTCTTCAGCTCGATGAAGTCACCGAGCATTTCCTGGGTTAGGTCATAGCTGAATTGGTCGAAGGCGGTTGCGACAGGCGTGTGCGTAGTGAAAACGCACCTCTCCCGAACCACGGTCTCGTCGTAGGTTCTCGTTGAGCCCGCCTGCCGTGCGGTGTTGACCAGGAGCTTCAACGGAAGAAGCGCGGCGTGTCCTTCATTCAAGTGATATGTCCGGATCTCGAAACCCAAAGCGCGGAGAACGCGCTCGCCTCCGATCCCTAGGACGATTTCCTGCTTAAGCCGGTCAGCAGCATCGCCTCCGTAGAGCCGACCGGTGATGGATCGATCTCGAGGCTCGTTCCGCTCGATATCGGTATCCAGAAGGACGACCGGTACCGAGCCCCCAAGCGCCTCGACTTCATAGAGCCACGGCCGGATCCACACTTTTCGTCCGCCGATCTCTACGTCGACCAGCTGGGAAAGCGGTCTCGCCCACGCCTCGGGCTCCCAGGGATTCGGAGCGCTGAGTTGCGCATTTCTCGCGTCGAACGTCTGTAGGACGTACCCGTCTCGGCTTGCGAGCGAGACGAATACCATGGGCATGTCGAGGTCTGCCGCCGAGCGCGCCATGTCCCCCGCAAGGACGCCGAGACCACCTGAGAAGGTGTGCATCTCGTCGCGCAAAGCGATTTCCATCGTAAAGTAGGCGATCTCCGCTCGGCGCACATATCGCTCGTGTTCACCCACCAGAGACCTCCATTGGAACGCATGCCTTGGGGTCACACTCGGCGGTCGCCGACGCCGGGATATTGACGCGTGTCAACGGGCACCGCGGCTCAGCTGGCGCACTTCCCAATCTCGCGCCAGCTTACGTGCCGTCGCGATCTGTGCCGCAGTCATCCGCACTGCCAGAGCATCTAAAACCTCAAGCGCCGCGTGGCGAAGCTCCGGCTCCGGCGCTTTCGATGCAAGCTCGAGCCACTTGTAGGCCTCAATGTCGTCACGCCGCAGTCCATCGCCGTCCGCGAGCAGAATGCCGAGATTGAGCTGGGCATCAGCTGATCCGTTCTCGGCAGCCAGTTCATACCAGGCCGATGCAATAAGGTCGTTCTCCGGCACGCCCTCGCCAAAATCGAACATGAAACCCAGCATTTCCTGGGCCCGGACGTTTCCCCGCTCAGCCAACGGGATCCAGTTCAAGAGCGCTCCTGAGAAGTCACCGTGCTCGTATGCGACTACTCCCTCGCTCCAACCTGCCAGTGCCGGTCCCGCAGTCGCGATGAGTGTTAGCGTTCCAAACAGGCAAGCGGCCAGGCCGTTCACGAGCCAAGTTCCTCGCTTTCCATCGATCATGCCACTAATCCCCTCGCCCGCCGTCGTCGACCTTCAGCGGAGTAAGAAGCCCAAGGTCGCGCCGCTTGGCCTTCTCTACTAGAGCGTGGGCAACCACGGACCGCGATGCTTGGTGGAGGGAGGCCGCCCAGTGTCAGTAGCTCGACTTCACCGATCTCGGGCGACGCTACGACATGAGACATGCGCGACACCGTAGGTGAGAGTACCCGTCCCATGCAACGCGCCATCGATGGCGATCTCCACCGAGAAGCGCGATCGATACGCTGGAGAGACAGATCAAGACTGTTCATCTCGCCCCCTCAAGCGGACGTGGCTTCGCGCGGCCCCAGGCTTGCCGCCCACTTGGCCACCTCGAGCCCCACCACCATGACCGTGCCGACCGCGAGCACAATAAGCAGGTCGTCCCAGTGGAGGGGGCCGAACTGAAACAGGTGCCCTGCCCCTGGCCAAGCCAATGTTAGCGCGAGGGTGGCGACGACCCCTCCAACCACGAGCGCGAGTGCTCTGTTGGGGCGCAAGAACGCCGACCTCAACGAAGCCGAGTAAGATCTGTTGACGAAGATGAGACCAACGATCGAGATCACCAGCGCAAAATAGGTCAGCGCGCGGACCTCGTCGGACGGCATTTGGCGCCATAGGCCCAGCACGAGAGTGGCAGTGACAAGAGCAAGGGCCACAACTCCTTGGGTCACCCCCCAACCTATCCTCCTCGCTCCAAACAGCGGAGCGTTTGGACTGCGCGGTGGCCGGTGCATGACGTTGGCTTCCTCGGTTTCTGACTCAAAGACCAGCGTGCAGGTCGGGTCGATGATCATTTCGATGAACGCGATGTGCAGGGGGCCGAGGATGATCGGAAGCCCGAATATAAGAGGCAACAGTGCAAGCCCGGCGATCGGCAGGTGCACCGCCAGGATGAAGCCCATGGCCTTGCTCAAATTGTCGTAGATACGGCGGCCCAACCGGACTGCGGTCGGGATCGCACCAAAATCATCGTCAAGGAGGACAATCGATGAAGCCTCGCGCGCCACGTCGGTCCCCCGACCGCCCATCGCAATGCCGATGTGAGCCGCCTTCAGGGACGGCGCATCATTGACGCCATCCCCAGTCATCGCGACGATTTCGCCGTTGGCCTTAAGCGCATTGACGATGCGAAGTTTCTGTTCAACGCGGGTACGGGCGAAGACTGACGTCGACGTGATCCGTCGGGCCAGCTCCTCATCTTTCATGCCGGCCAGTTCGTCGCCGGTGATGATGTCATCGCCAGCAAGCCCCGCCTGTCGCGCTATCGCGCGCGCGGTCGTTGGATAGTCGCCCGTGATCATGACGACGCGGATGCCGGCCGACTGACAAGCCGCAACGGCAGCGGGGACACTCTTCCTCAGACCATCCGCAAGACCTGCCAAGCCCACAAAGTTGAAGCGAAAGCCTGTTTGCATGTCGGGCAAGGCACCCGCGGGGATATCCGCACGGGCGATCCCAAGGACTCGCAAGCCTTGCGAGGCCATCTCATCAGCGAGCGCTCTTACCTCGGCTGTCTGCAGATCAGTCAGGCCGCTAAGAGATGCGATGGCCTCCGGCGCGCCCTTGGCCGCGACAAGCCCGACTGCGTCGCCATCGGCTCGCCACACCTGGGACACCGCCATCAGCCCCGGTTGGAGGCCGTATTCCCGCACAAGGCTGCGTTTGTCGCTGGGGGTCCGTCCAGTCGCCTTGCCTAACTCGTGGAAGGCCTTCTCCATCGGATCGACGGGTTCGCGGGCACTGGCGAGGGTACCGAGATCCGAAACGGCAAACAGTTCCTCCGTCCATTGTCCTGCATTCATCCCTTCACTCCGCCATTCCGTCCCATCGAGAAGAACGAGACGGCTCACCGACATCCGGTTTTCTGTGAGTGTGCCGGTCTTATCGGTGCACAGCACCGTCGCGGAACCGAGCGTCTCTATCGCACTCGCCCGGCGCGTGAGCACGCGCGCATGCGAAATGCGCCACGCGCCCATTGCCATGAACACCGTCAGGACGACAGGGAACTCTTCTGGCAGCATAGACATGCCGACTGCGATTCCAGCCAGGACGCCTTCGAGCCACCCACCGCGTAGTAGGGCGTAGAGCAGGACAACAACCGCGCTGACTGCAATGCCGATGCTGGCAAAGACCGTCACGACCCTACCGACCTGCCGCTTCAATTGAGCTGGTGCCGTGTCGAGCGTTTGGAGCGTCTGTCCAATCTTGCCGATCTCGCTGTGTACCCCGATGGCGCTTACCTCGCCGACAGCCCGTCCCCGGACGACGAGGGTGCCGGAATAGACGACGGTCAACGCGCTCGGTTGTGTCGGACCGGAGTCATCCTTCGCGGAGCCTGAGGTATCCTGGGCCGTAGACTTGCGGACAGCCACTGACTCCCCCGTGAGGAGAGATTCATCCACCTCAAGGTCGTGGGACTCGATCAGCGCGCAGTCGGCGGGAACCCGGTCTCCTTCCGCCAGGATTACTATATCTCCTCGAACGACTTCACGTCCTGCGATGCGCTGTGTAACGCCGTCGCGAACAACTAGCGCTCGGGGGCTGGTAAGGTCTCTCAGCGCCTCAAGCACTCGCTCGGTCCGGTATTCCTGGACCACCGTGATCACGACCGACAACGAGGCGAAGATCAAAAGAATGATCGCTTCAGTGAGATCGCCTAGTAGGAGATAGACAACCCCGCCGACGATCAGCAGCGCGAGCATCGGTTCGCGCACGACCTCCAGCATGATCCGCAACGCGGTCCGTCGGCCTTCCCTCGGGAGCTCATTGTACCCTTGCGCCGCTTGACGGGCACGGACCTCGCCGAGAGAGAGACCTCGTGACTCTCGTGCCGTCGATGGTGCCATGGCGGAGCTCCGTT
>JBQCIY010000160.1:0-6017 GCA_051953275.1 Devosia sp.
CGGGACACACCTCTTACCATTCGTTAATTCCGCACGGAGCACACCATCGAGGTCTCGGCGCGCGTCGGCCGGGTTGACGTGTCGAACCCTCCAGGTGACTCCAATGCAGTCCATTTTCTCGGCCCTCGCGCGGATGGCGGCCGCTGCCACGGCTGCGCTTTTCCTCCTTGCCTCGCCGCTGACGCCCGCCAGCGCCGGTGAACTGCCGGTGGCGACCTCGCCGTCGGTGCAGCACTTCCTCGATTGCCTCGGCCTGTTGTTTCAGCATCCCGACCAGCATCAGGCGCAGTGCGGCGGCGCCGGCCACGAATACTTCATCCCGTGGGCGCCGGGCGACCGGCCGCCGAGCCCGCCGCCCGCGCCGAGCTGTCCGTCGGCCGCGATCGACGCCGATCCCGGTGTCCTGCTTGTCGATGGCCATTTCGACGGCCCCGGTGCCTTCATCTGGAAGGTGACGCCGCCGACTTGCTGCGGCGCCAGCTACCAGGGTGGCGCCCTCGCCGTTCCGGTAAGCTGCTGCCCCACGAGCTATCAGAGCGGCGCGATGATCTGGAAGGTGAGCCCATGCTGCAGCAGCTACCAAGACGACCTGACGCCGTCGCAGGTGCTCCCGGTCATTTGCGGTTGTCCTGGTGCCTATCATCAGGCTCCCGGCCAGCCCGGCATAGGGGGCCTTCTTCCGGTTTGTGCTTTCTTGGAGGAAGACAGGGAAATCTGGTCGCCGGGCGACCTGATCTGACGTTCAGTGCCCCGCGCTTCGGCGCGGGGCTTACCCTTATTTCTCCGGGCGCGCCTGCAGGTCGCCCGGATGCGGCAGGTGCGCATGCCGCGACGTGACCATCACGGCCCAGGCGATCCAGCCGGCACAGAGCGCCGCGACCATCAGCGCCATGCCGGTGTAGCCGAGCATGACATTGGGCACGCCGGCGATGCCCTCGTGGCTCATCGTGTTGGTGAACGCCGCCCAGGCAAACAGCAGCGCCAGCACAATCAGGTTGAAGATCACGAAGCCGGTGCGGCGCGGATGGCGCCAGAGATAAAGCAGGGCGCGCGTCATGCGGCGGCGGCTCCTGCTTCGGGGAGCGGATCGACGCCGTAGGTCCAGGCGACCCGGAGTTCTCCATCGGCATCGAGCATCACGTCCGCATCGTGCTGCATGGCGCCCATCAGATCTGCCATGACGATGGCGCTCGAGAGCGCCTGCGGCTCGCTTCGGTGCCGGGCGATGGGCATGCCGTCGAGCGCGACGACCCAGTTGCGGTCGTGCGGAAAGACGAAATAGCGGGCAAGGGACATCGGGCGCCTCCGTAGTGACAGCATAACGCCCCTGCACCGGGCCGGTTGCCTGAGCGCCGCGCGCCGAGGTGGAAACCGTTGCGCTGGCGATACGTTATGGGCGGGCAGGAGAAAGAGCATGACCGCCAATCCAATCCGGCGCCGCCCGCATCTTTATCTCGTTACCCGCGATGGCGTGCGCGTGGCCGGTGACCGCGTTCCCGCGATCGACGCGCCCGAAAGTGAACTCGACGTGACATTCGTCGGCTTGACCGACGAGGAGCAGCGCGCCGCGCTAGCCGCGTTTCCCGGAGGCCGCCGCTTTCGCCTTCGGCCGGTTCGCCAGTAGCTACTTCGACAGCCTCAGTTCGTTGAGCTGCTGGGCGATCTGCTGGAACGCCGCGTCGAGGTCGGCGCCGCTTTCGGCATCGAAGAAATGGTCGCCGTTGGTGGAGCAGTCCTTTAGGAAATTGAGGGAGGCCGTGTCGCTGCCGAGGTCGAAGCCCACGGTGTAGAGGATCGGCGGATAGGGCAGGGCCTTGATGTTGGAACAGATCGTCTCAGCCTGCGAGCGGGAATCGTCGATCGAGTTGCAGTTGATGTGACTCGAACTCCGGCCCGACGCCTTGTCCAGAACACCATTACAGTACTGCAGGTTGAACTGGCCGTCGGTCATCAGGATGACGGCTTTGACCAGGTTGGACTTGCCGTACGCCGCCGGTTGGCTGCTGGTCGGCCACAGATAGCCGAAGTTCGGCGAGATCATATACCAGCCCCAGGCGAGACCCAGATGACCGGCGGTCGAGCCGTTGGCCGTCAGCGAGTTGGTCAGGGCATGCAGCACGGTCTTGTCGCTCGTGAGCGGCTGGATCGTCTGTGTGATGCAGTCCGCGCCACCGCTGGTATAGTCGAAGCTGAGGTAGGTGGTGCTCGGCGCACTGTCGTCGTACGAGTGCGTCGTGCGCTCGGTGGCGCAGTAATTGTCCTCGTAGCTCGTGTAGCCGCCGGAGGCATTGGCGAAGCGGTAGAACTTGCAGGCATAGTCGGTGCAGTAGAGCTTGCCGCCGCTGGTGAAGATCTGTCCGCCGGCATCGCTGCCCGAGCCGCTCAGGTGAACTGTGCTCGAGGTGACATCGGCGGCCTGGTAGACGTTGCCATTGAGCCCGGTCATGCCGCTGACACCATCGACGCCGACGTAGTCACCATTGGCGAAGCCGTGCCCGGCCGCCGTCACCGTGATATCGCAGGTGCTGTAGAGGCACTTCTGCACCGTGCCGCCCGAAGAATATGCGCTGTAGCCCGAGGTCGAAACGTTCGAGCCGCCGGTCGTCTGCAGCGTGAACTTCCACGGACTCGAGGTGGACAGGCTCGCCACCTTGTACTTGTTGCCGTTGAGCTGCGTCATGCCGCTCACGCCGGTGATGACCACTACGTCGCCGCTGTTGAAGGTGGGCTTGGCCGTCAGCGTCACGACACCGGGACTGGCTCTGGTGACCCCCGAAATCGAAAACGCTGTCCCCGTGCCCCAGCTCGCTGCGGTGATGGTTTTGCCTGCTGTTTCCGGGCCACGCACGCTGGCGGCATAGGACGAGCCGACGTTGACCGCGTTCGACCAGGGGACGATGGCCATCTTGGAGTAAGTCGGCGTCTGCGTGTCCTTGACCACCAGGTCGATCAGATTGTTGGTGGCGGTGATCAGGTCGCCGATCTTGTTGGAGGTGATGTTCCCCCAGCGGTCCTTGGTTGCAGCCATCGAGCCGGTGGTGTCGAGCGCCACCGCGACTTCGATGTCCTTGGAGCCCTGCGTTGCTTCGGAGGTGAGCTGGGCGGTGATCGATCTGATGCCGACGAGCTGGACGAACGCCGTCGGCACCGTGATCTGTGCCGCGATGTCGAGCGAGGAGGTGCTCGTGTTGATGGTCGCCGATCTCACCGTCGCGGTGATCGAGCTGTCGCCGAGGCGCTCGTTCAGGATATTCTGCGCCTTTGACACCACATCGGCCTCGGCACTGGACTTGCTGGCGATGCCGTTGTTCACGTCGCTCACGCGGTACTGCAACGCCAGCGCCGCGGCGTCGAGGGCGTTCTGTGCACGGCTGCGGGCAGTCTGCGTGTAGGTGAAATCGACCACGGCCCCCGAGACCGCGATTAGGACGATCGCCAGCAGCCCGAAGATGACTGCAAAGGCACCGCTTTCGTCGCGGCGGAAGCGCTTGAGAAGATCGGTGAGGCGACGCATGGCCCGGCAGTCCGGAGGTTGGGAAGCCTCCAGTCTGCCGGAAATTCCTAACTAAAGAACAATGACCTTCGCGCCAATTTTCACGCGGCCATAAAGGTCGATCACGTCATCGTTGATCATCCGGATGCAACCCGAGCTCACGTCTGTGCCGATCGTCCAGGGCTCGTTGGTGCCGTGGATGCGGTAGAGCGTGCGGCCGATATAAAGGGCACGGGCGCCCAGCGGATTCCGGATGCCGCCCTCCATATGAGTGGGGATTCCAGGCTGCCGCGCCAGCATTTCGGCGGGCGGCGTCCAGTCCGGCCATTCGCGCTTGTTGGTCAGAACGTGCGTGCCGCTCCAGGTGAAGCCGGTCTTGGCGGTGCCGATGCCGTAGCGCATCGCCTGGCCGCCGCCGAGCACGAGGTAGAGGAAGTGCTCGCCGGTGTTGACCACGATCGTGCCGGGCGCCTCGCTGCCGTCATAGGCCACCACCTGGCGCCGGAATTTCGGGTCGAGGTGCACGACGCGCGGCACGACGAAGACGCCGTGCGTCGGCGCGAGCATCCCCGGATTGGGCATCTCGCCGAAGAGGCCTGGCGCTGCCAGGGCGGGCGCCCCCGCGGGAAGCGCGAATGCCGCCGCGAGCAGAACGGCTTTGGTCCAGTCGGCCATGACGAATGCCCCGATTGAGAAAAATGCGTTGGCAGGCTTACGTGAGTGTGGGCAGAAACAGCCAATTTGCGGTGAAGCGGGATGGTTAAGCCTTCACCGCGCCACATGGTTTCGGAGGGGTAAATGGTCGAGCGCTGCGCCTGGGCGGGGGAGGACGCCGAGAATGTCCGCTATCACGACGAGGAGTGGGGGCGGCCGGTGGTCGATGACAGCCGGCTGTTCGAAAAGCTCTGCCTCGAAGGCTTTCAGTCCGGCCTGAGCTGGCTGACCGTGCTCAAGAAGCGGCCGCAGTTCCGCAAGCAGTTCAAGAATTTCGAGATCCGCAAGGTGGCGCGCATGACCGAGGCGGACATCGAGCGGCTGCTGCTCGATCCCGGCATCATCCGGCATCGCGGCAAGATCGTCTCGACCATCAACAACGCCAGCCGCGCACTCGAGCTGCAGGCCGAGTTCGGCAGCCTCGCCGCCTACCTCTGGCGCTTCGAGCCCGACGAGATGGCCGCACCGGAAAAGCGCGGCGGCATCGAGTCCGAGACCGAAGCCTCGCGCGCCCTGAGCAAGGACCTGCGCAAGCGCGGCTGGACCTTCGTCGGGCCCACCACGGTCTATGCCTTCATGCAGGCGATGGGGCTCGTCAACGACCACTACGGCCATTGTTTTGCGCGGGCAGAGTGCGAGCACGAACGCCGGGCGCTGCGGCGGCCGGCGTAGTTCGAGCAGTCAGTTCCTGCCCTGTGCGCGCATCGGAGAGGCGGCCTGCCGCCATCTCGCAAGGGTCACCCCCTCCGTCATCCTCCGGCGACACCTCCCCCGCGGCTTTGCCGTAGGGGAGGGTCCTGACTGCTAAATCACTGGTGGTCCCAGTATTTCCGCGACGGCTCTTCCGGCATGAGGCCGATGTCACGGCGCAGATGGTTGGGAAGCGGGGGCGAGCCCCGCGCCCGTTCCGGCCAATGCGCTAGCAAGGCGGACAGCAGGCGGCTGACGATCTTGCGGTCGCGTCGGGCGATGGAGGGGACCAGGCTCGGTCCCAGGTCTGAACGATAAAGACTCATGATGCGTGCCGGACGCGTCGGGCGGCCGGCTCCTCTGATGGAGTTGGGTGCGAAGCCGGCAGCGACGCCGGAGGGACAGCTGTCCCGGCGGCGGACTCGACCGGCGGTGGCGTTAGCGGTGGCTAGGAATTGGGAAGGCGGAGAGCGGACCGTAGTCCGCCAAGCGGGTTAGCCGCGGTGCATTCCCCAGGCGATCCCATTCGGCCGGCCGCCACGGGTCAAGGCGCAAGCGAGAGTGATCATATGCGACTCCTTCGTGGGGTTGGCGTTGAGACAGCCGCCTGCTACGCGAAGCGGCCGCCGGGCGCAACCCCAATCTGCGGCAGCCTGACGCACCTGTTCGAGCTGTGGCGTCTTGGACACACGCTCGTGCGAGAACCATAAAAACTGGCGCTTCTTGTCTCGAAAATCCGTTTCCACTAGGAACGGCGCAAGCTTGGGAATCCCTATCGAATGGCCGACCGTACATCGCTGATCGAGGCTCGCCTGCCGCGCGGATTTGAGGATCGCACGCCGGCTGACATCGCGCCGGTCGACCGCATGATCGCGACCATCCGCGGCGTCTATGAACGCTACGGCTTCGACCCGATCGAAACGCCGCTGTTCGAATACACCGAGGCGCTCGGCAAGTTCCTGCCCGACACCGACCGGCCGAACGCCGGCGTGTTCTCTTTACAGGACGACGATGAGCAGTGGCTGAGCCTGCGCTACGACCTCACGGCGCCGCTCGCCCGCTATTTCGCCCAGCACTACGACCGGCTGCCCAAGCCGTTCCGCAGCTATCGCGCCGGCTA
>JBQCIY010000161.1:0-6329 GCA_051953275.1 Devosia sp.
GCACTGCCCTCTCGTTCCGTCATCCGCGGACTTGATCCGCGGACCCAGCTGAACTCTCCGCGCATGCCGCAGGTGCATCTAGGTGGCCGGATCAAGTCCGGCCATGACGGAACCGAGAGGTTTGCGCCGTCCCCAACCGACATCCGTTCATCTTCGCAAAGCCCAGCGCCGCCGCGCGTCTCAGCCCGATTTCAAAAAACTTATGCCCGGTGCTTTCGCGGCGCGCATAATCCCCGCCATCCGCCCGCGGCGGGTACGGTGTCGATCGGACGGCCGGCAGCGGGATGGACAGCCGAGGGGCTTTGGGGCCGTTCCCGAAGCCTGGGGCGCGTGCGGTTGCCGCCGGCCGATGCCGGCGCCCGGCCGTGCCGTTCGGAAAACTCGGCGCCGCGGGACGCGATGCGTCTCAATAAAATAGCTTCGAGGCGAATTGCGTCTCGCGGCCCGTACCCCACTCCTTGAAACCGGAGGCTCCAGGCCGATGGACGCTTTCGCTCGCCCGCCCGAAGCCCGCTCAGCAGGACAAGAACGCGGTTACAGCCAAGCCGCTAGGCTCTGTTGAAGTGATCGTACACCAGCTGCGCCATGGCACTCGAGATCCCCGGGATAGCCGCGAGGTCGGCAAGCGAGGCGCGGCTCACCGCCTTGGCGGAGCCGAAATGCTGCAGCAGCGCACGTTTGCGGGCCGGTCCGATGCCGTCGATCTCGTCGAGCGGATTGGAGACGAAGTCCTTCTTGCGGCGGGCGCGGTGCGTGCCGATGGCGAAGCGGTGCGCTTCGTCGCGCAGGCGCTGCACGTAATAGAGCACCGGGTCGCGATGCGGCAGCATGAAGGAGTCGCGGCCTTCCATGAAGAACTTCTCGAGGCCCGCATCGCGCTCCTCGCCCTTGGCGATGCCGATGAAGGTGACCTCCTTGGGCAGGTCCAGTTTGGCGATCACCTCGCGCACGGCGCTGAGCTGGCCGGCGCCGCCGTCGATGAACACCACATCGGGCCAGTCAGGCATGCCGGTGTTCTCATCCTCCGCGTCGGGCTCACTCTCGTTGGCAAGGCGGGCGAAGCGCCGTGTCAGCACTTCCCGCATCATGCCGAAATCGTCGCCGGGCGTGATGTCGGTCGAGCGGATGTTGAAGGTGCGGTAGTGCTTCTTGCTGAAGCCCTCCTCGCCGGCGACGATCATTGCGCCGATCGCATTCGTGCCGGAGATGTGCGAGTTGTCATAGACCTCGATCCGGCGGGGCGTTTCGTCGAGGCCGAAGTGTTCGGCGACGCCTTCGAGCAAGGTCTTCTGCGTCGCGCCCTCCGCGAGCTGCCGGCCGAGCGCCTCGCGGGCATTGTTGAGCGCGTGATTGACCAGATCGCGCTTTTCGCCACGCTGCGGCACCTCGATATAGACACGCGCGCCGAGCCGGGAGGTGAGAGCTTCCTCCAGTACCCCGCGATCGGACGGTTCGTGGCTGAGCAGCACGAGCTTGGGTGGCTGCCGGTCTTCGTAGAACTGCCCGATGAACGCCTCGAGCACTTCGGTGTCGCTGAGACTCGCATCGGCCTTCGGCCGATAGGCGTAGTTGCCCCAGTTCTGGTAGGCACGGAAGAAGAAGACCTGCACGCAGAACTGGCCCGCCTCATGGGCGACGGCGAACACGTCGGCCTCTTCGACCGACCGCGCCGCGACGTCGCCCTGGCTTTGCACCAGTGCCAACGCGCTGAGGCGATCGCGCAGCAGCGCCGCACGCTCGAAGTCGAGCGCCTCCGCCGCCTCGTTCATCTCGCGCTGCAGGCGGTCCTGCACGGACTTGCTGCGGCCGGACAGGAACTGCCGCGCTTCATCGACCAGTTCGCCGTAGGCTTCGATCGAGATTTCCCCCGTACAGGGAGCAGCGCAGCGCTTGATTTGGTGCAGCATGCAGGGCCGCGTACGCGCCTTGTAGAAGCTGTCCGAGCACGTGCGCAGGAGGAACGCCTTCTGCAGCGACGTGATGGTCCGCTTGACCGCCAGCGCCGATGCGAAGGGGCCGAAATAGTGGCCCTTCTTGCGCTTGGTGCCCCGGTGCTTCATCAGCTCGGGCGCCTCGTGTTCGGTGGCGATGAGGATGTAGGGGAAGCTCTTGTCGTCGCGCAGCAGCACGTTGAAGCGGGGCTTCAGGCGCTTGATGAGATTGGCCTCGAGCAACAGCGCCTCGGCCTCGGTCTCGGTGCGCACGAACTCCATGGTGCGCGTCGCGGCGATCATGCGCTGCAGGCGCACTTCGAGACCTTCCGGCCGCGTGTAGTTGGTGACGCGCGCCTTGAGGCTGCGAGCCTTGCCCACATACATGACCTCGCCGGCTTCATCGATCATGCGATAGACGCCGGGCGCAGAGGGCAAAGTCTTGACGAAGGCCCGAATGACCTCGGCGCCCGTTTCCATGGACTCGGTCATTGCGCTGGCTTCCGCGGGGTGGGCTTGCGGCGACCAGGCCATTCAAGATGCTCGCCGCCGTCGAGAGCCAGCATCTGGCCGGTCAGCGACGGGAGTGCGAGGATGGCGAGGACCCCTGCGGCGATCTCCCCGGCATCGGCGCCATGCTGAAGCGGCAGCTCCTTCTGGCGCCGACGATAGCCGGCCGGGCTTACACCGGGCGGCGCGAGCGTCGGACCCGGGCCGATGGCGTTGACGCGGATTCGAGGCGCCAGCGACTGGGCGAGGGTCTGCGTCATCGTCCACAGCACCGACTTGCTCAACGTGTAGCTGAAGAAGGCCGGCGAAAGGTCCAGCACGCGCTCGTCGATGATGTTGATGATGTTGCCCTGCGCATGTGGCGGCAGCTGCGTGGCGAAATCCCGGGCGAGGAAGGCTGGGGCTTCAGCGTGGACCGCGAAGTGAGCGTCCCAGACGGCCTCGTCGACATCCGTTGCAGCATCGCGCTCGAACAACGACGCATTGTTGACCAAGAGGGTGAGCGGGCCGAACGGTTTGGCTGCGCTCGCAATCAGCTTTGCCCGCTGGGGGCGCTTTGTCAGGTCGGCTCGGATGGCGACTGCCTCACCACCGGCACCACGGATTTCATTCACAGTGGCGCCCGCCGCCTCGGCGGAAGCGCGATAGTGGACGACGACTTTCCAGCCGGCGCCGGCCAGCGCTCTGGCAATGGCGGCGCCAATACGGTCTGCGGCGCCGGTGACGAGGGCAACGCCTGGGGTCGAACGATTCGTGCGGGAACTCATGGAACCCCGAAGATAGGATTTCGCGGCGGGGACCGGAAGAGCCCCGGTTTGCCGGGGCAAAACCCGTCCGAGGCGCTTGCAGGACGACTCGGCGGGTCTAGGCTCACGCCGTGCAGCGGGGCTCACCCCGTCTATGGGAAGGAGTGCAGACTATGGATTGGATAGGTATCATCATCCAACTGATCCTGGGTGCAATTGGCGGATACGGCATTGGCCGGGGCGTCAAGCAGGTCAGCATCAACCCAACGGTCGATGCGATCGTCGGCCTGATCGGCGGCTATATCGGGACCTGGATCGTCGGGTTGATCCCGGGTCTCAGCGGGCTTGTGGCGGGCGGCGGAGCGGCCTATGTCGGGCAGGGTGTGACCGGCCTGATCGGCGGCGCGATACTGACGGCCATCGTGGGCGCGATCAAGAACGCGGTCGCCAAGTAAACTCAAGTTCCTGTGCCGGGCCGCACGTCGGTCCGGCCTTTCGTGGATCGATCTATATGGCTGAAGTGGCGGTCGGCGCCCGGCGCGACAATGTGGGGCGCGGGATCGCCCTCGCCCTCGCGGCGATTCTGATCTTTTCCACGCAGGACGCCACCAGCAAGCTGCTGGTCGAGACCGTGTCGCCGTTCCAGCTCACGATGATGCGGTTCTGGGCGTTCGCGGCGTTCTCGCTGTTCCTGGTGCTACGGAAGGGATCTCTGCGTGGAGCGCTGCGGACGACGCACCCGGTGCTGCAGGTGCTGCGCGGTGTTCTGCTCGTCGCCGACATCTGGATGTTCGTGCTGTCGTTGAAGACGGTGCAACTGCCCGAGGTGCAGTCGATCACGCTGGTTTACCCGCTGATCGTCACGCTGGCCGCGATCCCGCTCCTGGGTGAGAAGATCGGCGTGTTCCGGATCAGCGCGGTCGTCGTCGGCTTTTTCGGCGCGCTGGTGATCGTGCGCCCCGGCGGGGTGCCGCTCGACTGGGGGGCGCTGGCCGCGCTCGGTTCGGGCGCGTGCTATGCCCTCTATATCGTGCTGACCCGGAAGGTGTCGGCGACCGATACGACCACCACCAGCATGGTCTATGTCGGGATCGTGGGCCTCGTCGTGACGTCGTCGATCGGCGTGTTCTTCTGGGAGCCGCTCGATCTGCAAACGCTGCTGCTCATCGGGTACATCATGATGACGGGCGTCGTGGCGCACGGCATGATGATGCTGGCGTTGTCGCTGGCGCCGGCGAGTGTGCTGCAGCCCTTCAACTACACCTCGCTGCCGTGGAGCATTGTCTTTTCCATCGTGATCTTCCAGCACATGATCGATCCGATTTCGCTGCTGGGCGCGGGCGTGATCGTCGCCGCGGGCCTCGTGGTCATGGCGCGGGAGCGGATCAAGAAAATCCCCACCGCCGCCGAGCCCACGCTGCCGGGGAAAGGATGAGCTTCCAGCGGCATCGCCATCACCAGCGCCGGTGGAAAGGCAGCGGATCGAGCGGATCGAAGCCGAAGTCGAACGGGGTGACGGCGTTCTTGGCGGCCGAGCCGACGAGATAGGAGCCGGGCACCCAGCCCGAGGGGCCGCCGTCGAGCTGCTGGATGTGGCACCAGCGGGCCCGCCAGGTGCACTGGTCGAGGGTGACCCGCTCGTTCTTCATGAGCTTGTCGATGGTGGGGTAGAAATCGCCCGGACCGGTGTGGACGGCAAGGATGCCGCTCGCCCGCGCAGTGTCGTCGGCGAGGGCAGGCCCAGCGGCGAGCGCCGCCAACAGGGCGGCGGCGAACACGATTCCAGATCTGTGCATGGCGAGCCTCGTGACCGGACGACCGGCGCCAGTGTAGCGCCGGTCGTCCCCGAGCACGAATGACGGTTCGGTAAGCTCGCTCATAGCGGTGGCTTGGGCTCCGTCGGGTCGTCGACATGCGGGATGGGCGTGAGGTCGAGCTCGTTGTCGATGGCCTTGTCCACCAGCCCGATCGCAGATTCTATCTCGATGAAGCGGCGGACGGCGGCATCGAGATTGTCGCTGAGCGCCACCGCCCGCCGGGCATCGACGAGACGGTCGCGGAAGGTACGCAGCGCGGTGACATACGGGCTTTCGGGGCGCGACATCGCTACATCCGCACCGCACCGTGATCGCCGACCGGCGGCTTTTTGCCGGTGGCGGCCGCAGCGAGCATGATGGCGCCGGCGACGAGCTTGCCCGGCCCGTCCCAGAGCTCGGCCTGGTCAGGCGTGACGGTGAGCAGCCGGATGTCGGGGTCGTCGGCCGAGTCCCACCAGGCCTTGGCGAAGGGCGAGAACAGCTCCCTGATTTTGGCGCGGTCATTGCTGAGCCGGGCATGGCCGTTGATGACCACATAGTGCGACGAGCCGGTATCGGCAAAGCCCAGCGTGACGGCGGGGAACTCGGCGAGATGGGCGTATTTGCCGCTCGACTCGCTGACGAGGAACGAGATCGTGCCGGCGTCGCGATCGACATCGGCGGTCAGCGGCCACTGCGCCTGCTTGCTGCCGTCCCAGGTGGTGAACAGCGCGAACTGGATCTTTTTGGCGAGCTCCCACACCCGGGCTTCGATCTCGGCGGGGGTCTTGCGGTCTTCCTCGTGAGCCATGGCGGCCTCCTGTCTGTGCGTGGAGACCGAACGCGAGAGGCTGCCGAGGGTTGCCCCGAGGCCGGGCAACCGACGTCCCCCCGGGGCTCCCACCCAGGGGGACGTGTCGGACGCTGCAGCAGGATCTTGAGGCACTGGCCCCGCCCTCATGCTCGACCCCGAAAGGCTAGCACGCCCGGGCTGCGCCGAAACTTAACTTTCGTTAGCCTCAGTCGGCATCGCCGCCCGGATGGTGCGGCCGCACCGGCGCGTGGCCGGAATTGCGGGCCGGATTGGGGCCGATATTCTTGTGCGGCACCTCGGTATCGGAGGGCGGCATGGCATCGCCGCCCGGATGCGGCGCGGCATAGGGATCGCCCTCGTCCTCGGGGTGGGGATCGGAGACTTCCGGCATGCCCGGCGGGGCGGTGTCGATGCCGGTCTGCTTGTGGTGCCAGTTCTGCGGGGTGAGCGGCTCGGGCCGGCCCTCCTCGAGGCCGGAGGTTTCGAACAGGTGCTGCGGCGGATTGGCCGGAGCGCCGGGGCTGTTGATGCG
>JBQCIY010000162.1:0-6158 GCA_051953275.1 Devosia sp.
CAAGCATCAGGCGGCTGAAGGTGTCGCGGCCGAGCAGGTCCGTGCCGAACCAGTAGGTGGCGCTCGGTGGCTTCAGCCGGTCGACGACGAACTGCTTAAGCGGATTATGCGGCGTGATCCCTAGGATGCCGAGCACGGCAAGGACGAGGAAGACAAGGATGATGCCCGCCCCGATACGACCGCTCGGGTGGCGCCAGACGGCCTTGAGAATATCCATCACTTGCCCCCGAGCCGGATGCGGGGGTCGAGCGCGGCGTAGGCGAGATCGACCAGCAGGTTCACGACGAGGAAGTTGAAGGCGATGAACAGCACCGCGCCCTGTACCAACGGGTAGTCCCGCTGGCTGATCGCGTCGAGCGTCAGCCGGCCGAGTCCCGGCAGCGCGAAGATCTGCTCGACGATCACCGCACCGCCCAGCAGGTAGCCGAACTCGACGCCCGACAGCGTCACCACCGGGATCAGCGCATTGGGCAGCGCATGCCGCCAGACGACGCGGCGCTGCGGCACGCCCTTGCTGCGGGCGGTGCGTACGTAGTCGTCGCTCAAGACGTCGAGCATCGAAGAGCGCGCGATGCGGGTTACCGATGCGGCGAAGGCAAAGCCGAGCGTGATCGCCGGCAAAATCATCTGGGCGAGGTTGCCGAGCGGATCGGCAAACAGCGAGGTGAACGAGCCCATCGCCGGCAGGACGTGGAAATAGACCGACAGGATGTAGATGAGAACGAGGCCGATGACGAAGCTTGGCGTCGATTGCCCGAGCATGGCGATGAGACGAACGACCAAGTCGCTGGGCTTCTCGTTGCGGGTGGCGGCATAGACGCCGGCGGGGATACCGGTGAGGAGCGCGATCACCATCGAGAGCAGCGCCAGCTCCAGCGTCAGCGGGAAGCGCGCGAGGATCACCGGCAGCACCGGTTGGCCGTAGGTGGTCGAGATGCCGAAATCACCGTGCAGCAGGCCGACGAGCCAGTGCGCGTACTGGACGGGGATGGGCTGGTCGATGCCGAAATAGGCGGCAAGCGCGGCCCGTTGCGCCGGGGTCAGCATGCCGCCTTCGGTGCCGAGCATGGCGGTGATCGCATCGCCCGGTACCAGCCGGATGGCGAAGAACACCAGGATCGACACGCCCAGAAGGATCAGCGGAAAGGTCAGCAGCCGCCGGGTGAGGTAGTTCATTGCGGTCTATTCGAGTCCGAGCGTGGGGCCATCCCCAGCCCCACCCCCGCCGCTCAAGGGGGTGGGGAGCCATCGGCTCCGGCGCCTCCCCCCCCCTTGAGGGGAGGGATCGAGGGTGGGGGTGGCCGTCTCCACCGGGGGTTACTGCCCGACCGTGACCTTGCTCAGGTTGAACAGCATTTCACTCGGGTTGATCTCGTAACCCTTCACGGTGTTGAGGTTGGCCATGTAGGTGTAGGTCGTGCTGAGCCAGATCCAGGGCGACTGCTCGGCGAGGCGCTGCTCGAACTGCTGGAAGATCGGCTTGCGCTTGGCCGGGTCGGTCTCGACACGACCCTGCTGCAGCAGGCTATCGAGCGTGTCGTCGCTGAAATTGGCGACGTTCCGGAGGTTGCCGTCCTTGGTGAAGTAGCGGTTGTACATCGGGTACGGGTCGGCCCGGCCGCCGTTCTGCGCCACCGCCATGTCGAAATTGCCCTTGAGCCAGGCGTCGACATACGGCTTCAGGTCCATCATCTGGATGTTGAGCTTGATGTTGATGGCAGCGAGCTGGCTTTGCAGGACCTGCGCCTCGTTGCCGGCATAGGGGGGCTCGCCGGTGGCGGCGATGACGGTGGCGGTGAAGCCCGCTTCCTGGCCCGCGTCCTTCATCAACTGCTTGGCCTTGTCCACATCCTGCTTGTAGCAGAACAGGGTCGAGGGATCGTCGGCATAGGCCTGCATGGTCAAGGGGCCCGTGACCTGGCCTTCGCCGACGAGCGCGGTATCGATCACGTCCTGCCGGTTGACCGCGCACGAGATCGCCTGCCGCACCTTCAGGTTATCCATCGGCGGCCGGCCCGGATTGAGCTGCAGCACGTTGTACGACAGCCCCGGGATGCGGTTGAGCGTGATGTTTCCGCCGGTCGGGATGGTGGTCGCGACGGTCGGGTCGTTGAGCAGCGCGAAATCGGTCTGGCCCGCATTGAGCGAGTCGACGATGGCGCTCTCGGACGGCAGCACGGAGATGGTGATGCCATCGACCCCGGTCTTGCCGCCGGCCCAGTTCGGGTTGGCGCTCAGCACGTCCTTGACGTTGGGGTCCCACTCGTCGAGCTTGAACGGGCCGGAGCCGATCGGCTTGGTGCCGATGGTACCGGCGGTGATCTCACTCGCCGGAACGATCGCGGCGTTGGTGCCGGACATGGCGATGAGGATCGGCGCGTCGGGTTGCGACAGGTTAAAGACGACGGTCTCCGGATCGGGCGTGTCGATCGACTTGATCGACAGGAAATTGGCGCGCGCCGCGGCGGCGGTGGCCTCATCGAGAATGCGGGTGAACGACGCCTTGACGTCGGCCGAGGTGACCTGCGCGCCGTTCGAGAACTTCGCCTTGGGGTCGAGCTTGAAGGTCAGCGTCAGTCCGTCGGACGAGAACTGCCAGCTCGTCGCGATGGCGGGAACGACGTCGTACTTCGCATCGAGCCGGACCAGCGGCTCGTAGATGAGCTCGAGCAGGCGGAGCGACGAGAATGCGGTCTGCTTGTGCGGGTCGAGACCGGTGGCGTCCTGCGACCAGGCCATGCGCAAGGTCGCGGCGGTGGCGGGCAGCGCGAAAGTCCCGGTGCCGAGCAGCGCGGCAAGCGCGACGCCGGCGAGCAGAGTCTTCGGATTCGTCCAGTGCATGAATGTCTCCCAGGTGCGGTCTGGGCGCTCGGATGCTGACGTTATCATGGCGCCCTTGCCCGCGACCTTACGAGCGCCGGATTGAAACTGCACGCGAAATCCGGGGCCCGATCCGCGTTACGAACTGGCCAGATCGTCGTAGCGGTTGGCGCGGTAGATCAGGGTAGAGACCAGCCAACTCAGGAGGAACACGCCGACCACGGCATAACCGAAACTGGTGAGGTTGCCGTTGAGGCTGCCGATCACGTCCCAGAAGCCGCCGCTGAGCGAGAGCTTGTCCGAGAGCAGCCCGAGTGCCTCCACGCCGCCGATGAAGAGGGCGACCGCCACCGACGCCGCGGTGATGGTGAGATTGTACCAGAGCTTGCGGATCGGATTGACGAAGGCCCAGCCGTAGGCGCCGACCATCGCCACGCTGTCAGTGGTATCGACCAGTGCCATGCCGGCGGTGAACAGCGCCGGGAACACCATGATCGACCAGAAGCTCATGCCCGAAGCCGCCTGGGTGGCGGAGATGCCGAGGAGCCCGATCTCGGTCGCGGTATCGAAGCCGAGGCCGAACAGGATGCCGACCGGATACATGTGCCAGGATTTTCGGACGACGCCGAAGACGCGCTGGAAGATGCGGGCGAGGAAGCCGCGATTGGCGAGCATTGCATCGAGGTCTTCGTCGGCGATGGACTGGCCGGCGCGGGCGCGGGCGAACGCCGACCAGATGCTGCGCAGCACGATCAGGTTGGCGAGGCCGATGGCGAGGAGGAAGAAGGCCGAGACCAGCGTGCCGATGACGCCGCCGATCTGATGGAACTGCTCGAGCGGGCCCTGCAGCGCCGCGGCGCTGGCGGCAATGACCGCCGAGGCGACGATGACGATGCTGGAGTGCCCGAGCGAAAAGAAGAAGCCGACGTTCAGCGGCTTCTGCCCCTCCTGCATCAGCTTGCGCACGACATTGTCGATGGCCGCGATGTGGTCGGCATCAAAGGCATGGCGCAGCCCGAACACATAGGCGAGGAACGCCGTGCCGATCAGCACCGGCTGGCTCGAAAACACCGCGAACGCCCAGACCCAGGCGATGATGTTGAACCCAGCAAGTCCGGCGTAGGTAACGAGCAGCCGGGTTCGCGTCTGCGCGTCGCCGAACAGCGTGCGGACGAAATGCGATCGGGTGGAGATTTGTACCATCGCGAGAACCGTAGAGAGCCGACTGGCCAGAGTCAAAACTGTCACTGCAGTGCCGGGTGGAAGGCGATGGCCGTCGGCGAGCCGCAGAAGAAGGGCTCGCCGAGCGGTGACAGCCGACCGTCGCCGTAGCGGAAGAGGCAGATGCGGTCACTCTCCTGATTGGCAACCGCAAGGATGCGTCCGGAGGGGGCGAACGCGAAGTCGCGCGGCACCGAGCCGCCGCTCGGGATTTCGTCGAGCAGACGGGCGGCGCCGTCGGGGGCAATCGAGAAGCGCGCGATGCTGTCGTGGAAGCGGTTGGCGACGACGATGTGCTTGCCCTCGGGCGTGAGCTGGATCGCGGCGGGATAGTTGGTGCCGGCGAAGCCGGGCGGCAGCGTCGATTCGGCGGCGATTGGCGTGAACGTGCCCGTGTTGGGAGCGACGGCGAAGCTGGTGAGCGTCGAGTTGAGCTCGTTGGCGACATAGGCGTGCGTACCGTTCGCGTCGAAGATGAAATGGCGCGGCCCGGCGCCGGGCGCGAGCTCCGCTTCGCCGTGCTTGCTGAGGCTGCCGGCGGTGGCATCGAAGCGGAAGATCACCAGCCGGTCGACGCCCAGATCGGCGACGACGACGAAGCGGTTGTCCGGGGTCCAGCGCACGCAGTGCGCATGCGGCCGGTCCTGCCGCGCGGCATCGGGACCGTGGCCGCTGATCGTCGCCTGGCTGGTGACGGCGTCGATTTCGCCATCGGGACCGCGGCGATAGACCACGACCGAGGCGCCGGCCGACTCCGGCAGCGCGACGTCGCCGTAGTTGACGCTGGCGGCATAGCGGCCAGAATGGTCGAAGCTCAGATGCGCCGGAGTGATGCCACGGGTGCCGACGCGGCTCAACAGCCCCAGCCGGCCGCTCGCCGGAGCGATGGCGTAGGCGCTGAGCATCCCTTCGGCGTCGCCGGCGAGCTCGCTGGACGCCAGCAGCGACCGGCCGTCGCGTGAAACCGCCACGAAAGTCGGGTTGATGACGTCCGTTTCGTCCGCGAGATGCTCGGCCGCGCCGGACTCGAGATCGACGAGATAGCTTGAAATCCCCACGCCTTTGGGGCTTCGGACGTAGGGGAGCGTGCCGTTGCAACTGCCCACGAACATCAAGGCTTTCGGCACGTCGTTCTCCTCGCGCAACCGGTTGTCGGAGCAAAGCGTTAGAGGTGAGCCATGAGTTCACCCGGCCCGTTCGTCCGCTTTTCGCATCTCGTCGCCCACGCCGCCGGCAAGCCGATGACGTTTGCCGCCGCCTGTATCCTGATTCTGCTGTGGGCGGTGGCGGGCCCGATCTTCCAGTATTCGGAAACCTGGCAGCTCGTCGTCAATACTGCGACGACGATCATCACGTTCCTCATGGTGTTCGTCCTGCAGAACACCCAGAACCGCGACGGTGAGGCGGTGCAGGCCAAGCTCGATGAACTGATCTATGCCCTGCGCGATGCCGACAACCGCTTCGTCCAGGCCGAAAAGCTGAGCGACGAGGAGCTGCACGCGCTGCGCGAGACGCTGACGCAGCAGTGCGAGCAGGCGAGCCAAGAGCTCGAACGGCGCGGCAAGGCAAAGCCGAAGGCGGTCGAGCCGGCGTGACTTTGCGCTCGGCGCACTGAGCGTCTATCAAGGCCTCCGGTTCAGCGAGGCGATCATGGTCAAGGCAGCTTTTCTCGGTTTGGGCGTCATGGGTTTTCCCATGGCGCGGCACCTCAAGGCCAAGGGACATGAGGTGACGGTCTATAACCGCACCGCGGCCAAGGCGGAGAAATGGGTGGCGGACAATGGCGGCCGGTCGGCGCCGACGCCGCGCGCAGCGGCCAGCGGGCAGGATATCGTCTTCGCCTGCGTCGGCAACGATGACGACCTGCGGCAGGTGACGCTCGGCCCGGACGGCGCCTTCGCCGGCATGCGCCAGGGAGCAGTGTTCGTCGACCATACCACCGCCTCGGCCCACGTCGCCCGCGAACTGTCGGCCACGGCCGAAGAGCAGGGCTTTGCTTTTCTCGATGCGCCCGTTTCGGGCGGCCAGGCCGGCGCCGAGAACGGCCAGCTCACGGTGATGGTCGGCGGCGCGCCGGCGGCGTTCGATGTAGCGGCCCCGGTGATCCAGAGCTTCGC
>JBQCIY010000163.1:0-67698 GCA_051953275.1 Devosia sp.
CTGACGTCGATCGATCAATCCGGGCAGGTCCTCGGCCTGCAGGCGGCGCGCCTGCTGATCGAACGGATCAAGGGGCGCGAGCAATCCGAACATTTCGTCGTGACCCCGCGCCTCGTTGCCCGCAATAGCTCCGCCCCTCGCGCTGGATGACGATTCGCGCGCAAGCTGACGGCGTCCGCCGCACTAGGTGAGCTCTCTCTTTCCCCTGGTTGTAGGACGATCATCGACGCCGGCCGCCGCTTTTTCGGTGGCAGCCATGATGGCTGAGGCAGGTATCGGTGCAGTGACCGTCGGTCTGTCCAAACCTGAAGCATTGACCTCGATCAAGGGCGGCCCGCCTGCGCCCGCGTTGATGCAAGTCAAGGAGACATCGGTTCGGAGGTGGTTCGATAGCTGCAATCTCCCTCCGAGACGCAGGACCGGTTTCATGGCCCGCAGCATCTTTCTTCCAGTTCTGACCAGCCCATACACCTCGCCGACACGAGGCTTGCGGCGAGCCCTCGATCTTGCAGCAACGCTCGGTGCTGAGGTTCTCGCTTCGATTTCCGAGGTGGATATTCCGCCCCTGGTTGCTCCGGTGCTGCTCCTCGGTGCCGACTTCCCGGCCAAGGCGATCGAAGCGGAAGCCGCGAGCCGCGCGCGCGCCGACGAACTCGAACGTCACCTTCGGCACCAAGCCGCAAGACTGAACTTGGCTTTGAGGGTCGTGCGCACTCGATCGCGTCAGGAATGGATTGGTGACACCATGGGTATTGTGGCTCGCACTCATGACCTTGTGCTGTTCTGTCCCGGCGAGGGGATTGACGATCAGCCCGTGGCGGAGGCGCTGATCTTTGGTGCCGGTCGCCCCGTCGTTCTCATCCCGGACAACGACGCGCCAGTTCAGCTCACGACAGTTGCGGTGGCATGGGACGGCAGCAGGGCAGCCGCGCGAGCGTTTCACGATGCTTTGCCTGTGTTGCAGATGGCGCAGAGCGTGATCGTGCTGACTGCGGGCGCCGACAAGCAAATTGAGCAGGGTGGCGTTCAGGGGGTTCTTGAAGCACTGGAGCGGAACGCGCTGAAGGCAAGCCGCGTCGACGTGGCCAGTGACCCAACGCAGACCATCGGCGAGGCCCTCCAAGGGGCGGCGCTGGCCACTGATGCCGGGTTACTGGTGATGGGCGGTTACGGCCACAGTCGCGTGCGCGAATTCGTCCTGGGCGGCGCCACCCGATCGATCCTGAAGCACCAGCGCTTGCCGGTCCTTCTATCTCATTAGGATGTGGGTCTAGTCATTGGCGCCAGCCCGACGGGTAGGCAACGTCGCCATGGTCGCCGGTGGATCATCGGCGCCCCCTCCGTTGCCGAGGCTTGAGTGGAATAGGCAGAATGAACGACACATCGACTACGAGGCCTGAGGTAGGAACCGGCACTCCTTTGCTCACTTCTATACGGCGGTGGTTGGCCGAGATTGCATCCGCCCTACCAGCGCAGGAGATGATTCTGCTCGCAATAGGCGCCGGCGGTCTTCTCCTGGGACTCTCTCTGGCCGCCTTCGGTCAACCGTCGCTGGCATCATGGTCGTGGACTGCAGGGACTGCGCCTATCCTTGGTGCGCTGCTGCTCGAGATTGCGCGATCATTGCCGCGGGGCAGAATCGGCCTCGATATTCTCGCGGCCATTTCGATGTCGGCCGGTTTGGTCCTTGGTGAGCCCCTCGCTGCCAACGTGGTTGCGCTGATGTACGCCGGTGGCCAGCTCCTCGAGCGCTATGCCGAAGGTCACGCGCGTCGTGAGATGAGCGCGCTCCTGGGCCGTGTCGCAAAGACGGCGATGCGATACGAGAACGGCAGGCTCAGCGAGACTCCGATCGAAGCGCTGCGCACGGGCGATAGACTCCTCATTCGTCACGGCGAGGTCGTGCCCGTGGATGGCAGAATCTCCAACGGGTCAGCGACCCTCGATGAATCCGCCCTTACGGGCGAGGCTCTTCCGATCGAGCGCTCAGAAGGAGCGGAGGTTCTGAGTGGCTCGACCTTGGTTGGCACGCCTTTCGACCTCGAGGTGCTCAGGCCCGCAGAGGCGAGCACGTATGCGGGCATCGTCCGGCTCGTCGAAGCAGCGCAGCAGAGCAAGGCGCCGATGTCTCGGCTGGCCGATCGCTACGCGATTGGCTTCCTCGTCCTAAGTATTGGGCTCGCAGCTCTCGCGTGGTGGATCGCCGGCGAAGCGAACCGCGCACTGGCGGTTCTCGTCATCGCGACGCCGTGCCCACTCATCCTCGCCGTTCCTGTCGCGATCATCTCGGGTATCTCGAACGCAGCTCGCAGCGGTGTCCTGGTCAAGGACGGTGGCACGATGGAACGCCTGGCGCGCGTCCGGACTGCCGTGCTGGACAAGACCGGGACGCTGACCTACGGCGTTGCGCGCGTCTCACACATGGTCACGTCACCGGGGATCGCCGAGGACGAACTGCTGACACTTGCGGCCTCGCTCGATCAGGCCTCTGGTCATGTCGTTGCGCAGGCCCTGGTCGAGGAGGCTCGGCGCCGCGGTCTCCATCTCGTTCCACCCCAAGCGGTCGAGGAGGCAGCCGGGGAAGGCATCAGCGGCGTCGTTGATGGCAAGAACGTCCTTGTCGGCGCTGCCGGCTACGTCGCTTCGCGGTGCCACTCTGGCGATCCGACCGACTTTCACGATGGCCTCTCCCCGAACACGATGACCGTCACCGTCGGAGTGAATGGAAAGGTCGTCGGCATCATCATTCTGGCCGACGAGGTCAGGCTCGACGCGGCACGAGTGCTGGCCGAGATGCGCAAATCCGGAGTCGGGCGGATCATTCTGGCCTCGGGTGACCGGCATGATGTCGCCTACGCCATTGGCGACAAGCTTGGCGTCGACCAAGTGCTTGCCGAACTTCAGCCGGCCGTCAAACTCGAGGCGATCGCCGCGGAGAAGAAGAATGCCATCGTCATGATGGTGGGCGATGGCGTGAACGACGCTCCGGCGCTCGCGGCGGCGGATGTGGGCGTAGCGATGGGCGCCCGGGGAGCGGCGGCATCATCGGAGGCCGCGTCCGTCGTTGTGATGGTGGATCGGCTGGAGCCGCTCGCCCTTGCGATGCGCATCGCCAAGTCGACTCGCCGGATCGCGCTGCAAAGCATCTTCATCGGCTTGGGCCTGTCCATCACCGGCATGATCGTTGCCGCAGCGGGGTTCATCGAGCCTGTCTGGGGCGCACTCCTGCAGGAGGCGATCGACGTGGCTGTCGTGGTCAATGCCCTTCGGGCTCTTCGTTGACTGGCCGAGACGCTTGCGAGGCAGAATGAGCTCACGGGAGCACGGTGAGAGGTGACCGAGCAGCAGCGCAGCAAGGCAGTTGATCGAAGGTTGCAATGACGGCATCGTCTCGCCGATGGTCGAAGGCATCCCGGCCTTCTTTGCAGCCTCGCGCTATGGCGTCGCGACGATCGTCGTCATGGCCGTCCTCTTCGCCGCCAGCACGATGGCCACCTATCTTGTGCGATCGGTTGCGGCTGCCTCGGGGTTGCAGCGGCTAAAGCTCGGGGCCTTCGAGCAGTACGGCGAGATCATTGGCGGCGCTGGTTGGCCTCGCGTTCGGCTCAATGTCGATCCGAATGGCCCCTCTGGCTCCGCGGGACTGCCTCAGAGCTGTCTTTCTTCGCTTCAAAAACCTGGTCGGGACTTCTATCTCGCAGATTGGCGCATTCTGGCGTACGTCTGTGCGCGAGAACTTATCAATCGTTCCAACGGGGTATTGGACCGACTTGAGCAAAAAAGAACAATGATATGAAGCACTTAGACCGCCGATTTAGCACGGCGCCCATGATTGACTGGACGGATCGTCACTGCCGGTATCTCCACCGGCTGCTGACCCAGCGAACGCTCCTGTTCACCGAGATGGTGACCAGTGCCGCGATCGTCCACGGCGACCGCGAGCGGCTGCTCGGCTACAGCGCTGTCGAGCATCCAGTCGCGGCGCAACTCGGCGGCTCCGATCCGGCAGAGCTGGCGGAGGCGGCGCGCATCTGCGCCGAATTCGGCTATGACGAGATCAACCTCAATGTCGGCTGCCCGTCCGATCGCGTGCAGTCCGGCCGCTTCGGGGCCTGCCTGATGGCCGAGCCGGTGCTGGTCGCCGACTGTGTTCGCGCCATGCGCGATGCGACCGGCGTCCCGGTCACCGTCAAGTGCCGCCTCGGCATCGACGACCAGGACACCGAGCACAGTCTCGATCGCTTCGCCGACCTGATGCTCGAAGCGGGAGCTGCACATCTTTACGTGCACGCCCGCAAGGCCTGGCTCAAGGGGCTCTCGCCCAAAGAGAACCGCACCATCCCGCCGCTCGACTATGCACGTGTCTATCGGCTGGCGCAGCGCCTTGCGCCCTATGCCATTTCGATCAACGGCGGCATCGCCAATCTTGACCAGGCCGAAACGCATCTGCAGCACGTGTCGGGCGTCATGCTCGGCCGCGCCGCCTACCACGAACCGATGCTCCTGGCCGATGTCGATGCTCGCATCTTCAGCGACGTGGAACGTCGTCCTGCTCTGGGGGCGATCATGCACGCGATGGCGGACTACGCCGAGGGTGCCTTGGCCTCAGGTGCGCGCCTAAACAACATCACGCGCCATATGCTCGGCCTCGCCAATGGCCGGCCCGGGGCTCGCGTCTTCCGCCAGATCCTCAGCGTCGATGCCGCGCGGCGCGCCGCCGGCCCCGAAATTCTGCTGCGCGCACTCGCCGCTGTCGAGCCGGAAGCTGTCGCCGCCTAACCTTTGCTGTTCCAGAAATCGGTCTGCAACCCTGCAGCCTCGTCGGCGAGCAGAGGGCCGACGATTTCGGTCCGGCGCTGGCCGGCCTCGAACACGATGTGGCAGGGCAGGTCGAGCGTCGGGTTCTCCTCATGCGCACCCGTTTGCGCCTTGAGCTCACGCTCGGTCTGGCCGAAGACCACGCGTCCGATGCCGGCCCAGTAGATCGCACCGGAGCACATCGCGCAGGGCTCCGCCGAGGTGTAGAGCGTGCAGTCGCGCAACTCCTCGAGGCTCAAATTCTTCGCCGCCCATGACGCCAGCAGCCTTTCCGCATGCGCGGTGCGGTCATGGCCCTCCGAGGTGAAGCCGTTGCCCTGCTCACGCAGCACCTTGCCCGTCCCGTCGGCAAGCACGCTGCCGAACGGATGATCGCCGCCCTCGCGCGCCCGTCTGGCGACGGCAAAGGCTTCGCGCAGCAAGCGGCGGTCGTAGTCGCGTTCGGGCATGAAGCATCTCCTGAGCTTGGAACTACGCCGCGCATTGCGACCGGCAACACAGCGGTGGTCAGTCGGCAAGTTCGAGCTTGTCGCCGGTCACCGAGTAGCGGCTGAGCGTCGACAGGAACGTCTGTCCGAGCAGGCTTCCGTCGAGCGCGCCGCGCTCGGCGACGAAGGCCTGCACCTTGCTGCGCTTGATGCCGCCGACCACCATCTGGTCGAGCGTCACCACCGCCGCGCGGCCGGTCCCGTTGGCCGTCGTCACCGGCGTGTCGAAGGTCAAGGCGCTCACGTCGATCCCGGCCTTCTTCGCGTCGGCATAGGAGAGCACCACCGCACTGGCGCCCGTATCGAACAGCAGTGGGACATCGGCGCCGTTGACCTTGGACGACAGCAGGAAGTGGCCGTCGAGGCCGCGGCGGAAGGTCGCCGTTCCGTCGTGTGAATCGATGATGGCAGAGGTCGGCGATAGTTCGCCGAACACCTGCGCCGCCATCGCCTTGAGGTCCTCGCGATAAGTGTAACCGACGAGGACCAGCACAAAAATACCGGCCCAGACACCGATATTGGCGACGATGGTCGAAAATTTCTGCCGTCGCGAAAACGCGCCCGCCGCAAAGATGATGGCGAGGATGACGACGACGATCAGCTGCCCGAACTGCCCCTGGTTCAGCCCCACGAGCGAGCCGGCGTCAGCACTCACGAGGAGCCCGAGCCCGATTGCGACCAGCAACGCGACGCCGACGAACAGCATGGCTCAGATAATGGGGCCGATTGGGGCGAAATCAAGCGGCCTGGAGCACGGCTTACCGCGGTTTAATGGCGTCTGGGCGCTCATTTGGACAGCACGAATGCGATTAGCGCGGTCACCTCGAGCAAGGCGATCAGCGCGCCGATCAGGTCGCCGGTCTGTCCGCCGACCAGGCGCCTGCACAATGTCACCCAGCCCCAGACGACCAGTACGCCCAGCGCATAAGCGAGCAGCAGCCCGAACACACCGACGGCGAAGGCGCTGAGCACGAAGCTCAACATCACCATGAATACCGCGCCGATTCCGAACGCCTGTCGACTGACCTGTCCGGCAGTCGCGGCCGCCCCGCCCGAGCGGGCAGGGGGCAGCGCCACGGTCAGCCACAGCCCGCCCGACCGGGCCATCACCCCGGCCGCCAGCCACACGCCTGCCGCCGCCAGCGAATTGTCGAACGAGCCGACTGCCGTGATGCGCACCGCCAACAGGAGCGCGATCGCGCACACGCCAAAGGTGCCGTGCCGGCTGTCCTTCATGATCTCGAGCCGCCGCTCGACGTCATGTCCGCCGAACAGCCCGTCCATCGCGTCGGCCAGCGCATCTTCGGCCATTGCGCCGGTCGCTGCCACCATTGTCGCAGCGGCCAGCGCCGCCGCAAACAGATGTGGCGCGCCGAGCCATTCGAGCACCAGCAGGACCGCCGCCGGCCCAGCGCCGATCACCACGCTGGTAAATGGCAGTGCCAGGGCAATCCGCGACAGGTTCGGCCGGACGTGTGGCGCCGGCCCGGTCGGCAACCGCGAGAAAAACCTCAGCCCCATCAGCAGGTCGTCGCTGAGCCTCAGATCCGACTTCAGCGGCGTATTGTCGTTGGTAGGGCGAGGTCCCTCGGGACCCGGCGCGGGCTCGGTCAATTGCAATTCTGCTTGGGCTCGGTATGACTGTACGACTGTTTCACCCGCGCGCGGAGCAGGCAAGCCATGGCCGCCACTCGGTTCGAGCTCATGAGCGAGTGGCGGTTCGACACTCCGGTCGAGCGCCTCTGGGCCGAACTCACGACTCCGGAAGCCTGGCCACAATGGTGGCGCGCCGTAAAGCGCGTCGACTCCATCGCACCGGGCAATCGCGATGGCGTCGGCGCGGTCCGCCGCTTCACCTGGGGCACGGCGCTGCCCTATACGCTGAGCTTCAACATGACTGCCATGCGCATCGAGCCAATGCGGCTCATCGAGGGTCAGGCGCGCGGCGAGCTCGACGGCATCGGCCGTTGGACGTTGCGGCCGGAGGGCGAGGGGGCCTATGTCCGTTATGATTGGCTGGTCGATATCACCAAACCCTGGCAGGTGGCGCTCGCGCCCGTCCTTCGGCCGGTCTTTGCCTGGAACCACAACGTGGTGATGGGCTGGGGCTATGAAGACATGAAGGCGCGTCTTATGAAGACCGCCCACTGACGCCGAGCCCCACTATGCCTGCCGATCCTTTTGCCGAGATTGTCGACCTCCTCATGCTTGTCCCTGAGGGGAATGAGGAGGCCGTTGACGCCGTCCGCATGCATGATGCGCAATTGACCAAGCCGCCGGGCTCGCTCGGCCGGCTCGAAGAGCTGGTCGAGTGGCTGGCACGCTGGCAGGGCAAGGCCAAGCCCACCCTGCAAGACCCGATGGTCGCGATCTTCGCCGGCAACCATGGCGTCACCGACCAAGGCGTCAGCGCGTTCCCGCGCGAGGTAACGGCGCAGATGGTCGCCAACTTCACTGAGGGGGGCGCCGCGATCAGCCAGATTTGCGCCCAGCACGAATTCAACCTGCGCGTCTTCGAGCTGGCGCTCGACATTCCGACCGGCGACTTCACGCAGGAGCCGGCGATGGACGACAAAACCGCCGCCGCAACGGTCGCATACGGCATGGAAGCCATCGCCGGCAAACCCGATTGTCTCGCCATCGGCGAAATGGGCATCGGTAACACCACCGTCGCCGCCGCCATCTACGCGGCGCTCTACGGCGGCACCGGCGCCGATTGGGTCGGCCGCGGCACCGGCGTCGACGATGCCGGACTCCGCCGCAAAGCTGATGCCGTCGACCGCGGCCTTGCCCGCCACAAGGATGTGCTCGGCCATCCGCTTGCCGTTCTCGCGCGCCTCGGGGGCCGCGAGATTGCCGCCATGCTCGGCGCACTGATCGCCGCGCGCCACAACAATACGCCGGTGATTGTGGACGGCTTCGTGGCCACGTCCGCTGCCGCCATCGCCCACGCCGTCAACCCGGCTGCAATCGATCACTGCATCTTCGCGCACACCTCCGCCGAGCATGCCCATGGCAAGGTGCTCGAGCATCTGGGTGTCCGTCCCTACCTCGACCTGGGCATGCGGCTGGGTGAGGGAAGCGGTGCGGCGCTGGCCATGCTGCTCGCCAAGACCGCCCTCAACCTGCACCTGCACATGGCGACCTTCGCCAGCGCCGGCGTCAGCGGCAAGGACTAGCCGCGCGTACCGTCCGCCTCCGAGTAGATCTGCAGCTTCTCGCGCCTTTCGACCACGGGCGCGAGCGCGTCCATCACGCGGGCACGCGGGAAGGTCGCGATCACCTCGGTGCCGAAACGGAGCTTGCTGAAGAGGTCGAACCGGCCCTGGTGCAGCTCCATGATCTTCTGCACGATCGGCAGGCCGAGGCCGGCGCCCTGTTCCGCCGTCTTCTGCGCCAGCGAGCCCTGGCCGAACGAGCTCAGTACGGTCTCGATCTCTTCCTCGGGAATGCCCGGGCCGTTGTCGCGGACTGAAATCATCTGCCCGCCGTCGGGCGAGCGGTTGACCACGCACTGGATCTTGCCCTGCTGCGGGGTGAACTTGATGGCGTTGCTGAGCAGATTCAGGAGCACTTGGCGGATTGCGCGCTCGTCGCCCCACAGTTTCGGCAGGTTGTTGCCATAGGTGAAGGTGAGCTCGATGCTCTTGGCCTTGGCCCGGATCTCCATCATCCGCCGGCAGTCCTCGGCGATATCGACCAGCGATACTGCCTCCTCGTTGAGCTCGTACTTGCCCGCCTCGATGCGGCTCAAATCCAGCAGTTCGTTGATCAGGTTGAGCAGGTGCTGGCCCGACCGGTGGATGTCGCCGGCATATTCCTTGTACTGCGGCACCTGATGTGGTCCCAGCAGCTCCGATTTCAGCACTTCGGAAAACCCGATGATCGCATTGAGCGGCGTGCGGAGCTCGTGGCTCATCGTCGCGAGGAACTGCGACTTGGCGATGTTGGCCTGCTCGGCGTGCCGCCTGGCCTCATCGCTCATTTCGCGCGCTTCTTCGAGCTCGTTGATCAGCTGGTCCTTTTCGGCCTGATGCATGATTTCTTCGAGCTTCGAATTGTGCAGCGTGCGCGCTAGGTAGAAAAAGAAGACTTCGGCGCCGATCGTCACCGCGGCGAGCGACCAGTTGAGCGTATCGACGCGGGCGAGGAACACCAGGTCGATCGCGACCGTCAGCGACACGGGCAGCGTCGACATCAGCGTCGCGGCAGGCAGGGTGCGGGTCGTCACCGCGTTGGTCGCCATGCCCACCAGCGCGATCGCGAACATCACCACGGCGATGCTGTCCCGATTGCTCGTGAACAGCGAGAACAGCGCCAGCGCCGACCAGGCGACGCCATAAACCGTCTCGACCGAAATGAAATTCGCGGTCCAGCGCGCCGCGTTGAACGTGCCGGAAGACTGCTTGAAGCGGCGGCAGGCGAAAATCACGGCCACGTTGGCCGCAACCACCAGGCCCGCCCATCCGGCCGCTACGAACACCGGCACCCACAGGCTCGAGAACAGTGCCAGAATGCCGAGCACGACGGGCATCACCAGTGCGCTCGAGCTGCGCGCATCGGCATATTCATCGAGCAACTCGAAATCGAAGTCGGCGCGGGTACCGGAGGAGGACGTCAGCCTTTGCCGGGCGTCGAACACCGCTTTCTGCGCATTACGGCGCAGTTCACGCCCCATCTGGGAGCGGACATCGGCCTGATGCGCAGGCTCGAACGGCATGACGCGGTACTCAACTCGACTGATGCTGCGAACGGGCTACGCATTCGCTACGCTGCACTCAAAACCTACGCAGATCGTGGTTAACAGGGGATGAAATGCGGCGCTCGGTCTGGGGACAAAGCCGAGTCTTTCCACGCCTCCTTCCGGGATTAGTGGTGCTGGCTCTCTTGGCCGGCCTGGCGCTGCTCGATGCAACCTTGGCACCGCGACCACCGCCGATCGTCGGCCACGCCGAGGCCGTCGATGGCGATACGCTGCGGCTCGGCCGCCAGCGCATCCGCTTGACCGGCCTCGATGCGCCCGAGCTGCAGCAATCCTGCGTCGATGCGGCTGGGGCCGAGTGGCCCTGCGGCGCTGCCGCGCGCGACTTCGTCGTCCAGCAGTTGCAGTCCGGGGAGTTGTCCTGTTCCCCGTCCGGGCGCGACATCTATCGCCGCACGCTCGCCTCCTGTTCGATTGGCGGCGCCGATCTCGGCCGGGCCATCGTCGAGGCCGGCTGGGCCGTCGCCGAGCTGCCCTATGCCGGCGAAGAGGGCGACGCCCGCGCGGCGAGGCGCGGCATCTGGACCGGCAGCTTCGAGCCGCCGTCCCAGTGGCGGCACGACCACGGCGAGGGGGCGGCCAGTCCATGGGACTGGATCAGAAGCTGGTTCCAGTAGCGCCGCAAAACCAGGCCGTTCTCGGCATTTGACGGACGCAACAAAATTTCGTTGACTGGGCAAATGCGGCGAGGCTATTTGCGCGGCATCCAATTCGCGTCGCATTTTCCGCAAACTGATTTTACTGGGGGCTCAATGGCGCTGGACAAGATCGATCGCAAAATTCTTGCTCTCCTGCAGAAGGATGCAACCACGCCGGTCGCCGAAATCGGCCGCAAGGTCGGGCTTTCGACCACCCCCTGCTGGCGCCGAATTCAGAAGATGGAAGAGGACGGCGTGATCAAGGGCCGCGTCGCCATCCTCGATCCGGCGCGCATCAATGCCGGTGTAACCGTTTTCGTATCGATCAAGACCAACGAACACAACGAAGCCTGGATGCGGAAGTTTTCGGCCGTCGTCGAGGACCTCACCGAGGTGGTCGAGTTCTACCGCATGAGCGGCGACGTCGATTACCTGCTGCGGGTCGTCGTGCCTGACATCGCCGCCTACGACGCGTTCTACAAGAAGCTCATCGGCAAGATTAACCTCACCGACGTGAGCTCGTCCTTCGCGATGGGCCAGATCAAGTACACCACGGCCCTCCCGCTCGAATTTGTCAACATCGCCGACGACGACAAGTGACCGCGCTGACGGCGTCGCGGCTGCGTGAGCTGCTCCGCCATGAGCGCCGGCCGGTCCAGCTGCTCCAGCGGATCATTGAGCCTCGCGACGGCTACGTGCTCGAGCGCCTCACCTTCGACATCGCCGGCCAATCGGTGCGCGGCCTCCTGACCCGGCCGGAGGAGCAGGGCCGCCATCCCGCCATCCTCTACGGCCACTCGCATGGCGGCCTCTATCACCTGGGCGCCGATGAACTGCTGCTGGGGCGCGAATACCTCCTCGAGCCGCTTGGTCCGGTGTTCGCCCGCGCCGGCCACGTCACCCTGTGCATCGACATGCCGACCTTCGGTGCACGCTCGGCACAAGCCGAAAGCTTCGCCAGCAAGGCCCGCCTCTGGTTCGGGGGCTCGCTCATCGGCGACATGCTCAACGACCACGCCGCGGCACTGACCTATCTCGGTGGCCGCGACGACGTCGACGCCGCCCGGATCGGCGCCTTCGGCATGTCGATGGGCTGCACCCTGAGCTATTGGCTCGCGGCGATGGATGAGCGCATCGCCGCAGTTGCGCATTTCAGTTGCTTCGCCGATCTCCGCACGTTGATCGAGCTCGGCCTCCACGACAATCACGGCATTTATCTGGTGGTCCCCGGTCTGCTGGACGAGGCCGACGGAGGCGCTATTGCCGGCCTGATCGCCCCGCGGCCCCAGCTCATCTGCATCGGCGAGGCCGACGAGTTGACCCCGCCGCTATCGGTCGATCGCGCCTGGGCTGAGGTGGAACGTGCTTATGCCGCAGCGCCCGGGCAGGTCGCCTTGGTGCGCGAGCCGGGCATCAAGCATCAGGAGACGCCCCGCATGCGCGCCACCATGCTCGAGTTTTTCAGGCAGACGATCGGCTAGCCGCCCGTCACGCTCATATGCCGGCTGAGCGCCGGGCCCGTATGGTCGCGGTCGAGCACGAAATCATGCCCCTTGGGCTTCAGCAGCATGGCGCGATCGAGCGCGGCATCGAGCGCGTCCGGTCCATCGGTCCGCAGCACCTCGCGCAAATCGACCATGTCCTCCTGCCCGAGGCACATGAAGAGTTGGCCTGTAGCCGTCAGCCGCACCCGGTTGCAGCTTTCGCAGAAATTGTGACTCATCGGCGTAATAAAGCCGAGCAAGCCGTTCGTTTCCTTGACCCAATCGTACCGCGCCGGACCGCCCGTCCGGTGGTCCGTCGGCTCCAGCGTGTAGTTCGCGGCAAGGCGGTTGCGCAGTTCCCTGAGCGGCAGATACGACTCCACCCGGTCGAGGCCGACCTCGCCCAGCGGCATGCCTTCGATCAGCGTCAGTCCGAAGCCGCGGCCGTGCGCGAAGGCCATCATTGGCTCGATTTCGCCGTCGTTGATGCCGCGCATCGCGACCATGTTGAGTTTTATCTTGAGCCCCGCTTCGGCCGCGGCATCGATGCCGTCGAGCACGTCGGCGATTCGCCCGCGCCGCGTGATCTCGCGGAATTTTCTCTCGTCGAGTGTATCCAGCGAGACGTTGATCCGACGCATGCCCGCCCCTTTGAGCCGGTCGGCGTAGCGCCTCAGTTGGCTTCCGTTGGTCGTCAGTGTCAGCTCGTCGAGACCGTGGCCGAGATGCCGACCGATCCGTTCGACCAACTCCATGATGTCGCGCCGCACCAAAGGTTCCCCGCCGGTCAGCCGGATCTTCCGCGTGCCGCGTGCGATGAACGCCGCGGCGATCTGGTCGATCTCCTCGAAGCTCAGCACCTCCGATTTCGGCAGGAACTGCATGTGCTCGCTCATGCAGTACACACAGCGAAAGTCGCAGCGGTCGGTGACGCTGATCCTGAGATAGTTGATCCGCCGGCCGAAGCGATCGATCAGGGGGCGGGTCGGTAGGATATCGGGCTGGGCAAACAGGGTGGTCATCTCGCGCAAGATAGCTGTCCCCCGAGCAAACAAAAAGGCCGGCCCACCGGACCGGCCCAGAAAGCGTTGCGCAGGCTGCCTTACTGGTGAACGACCACCAGGGAGCCGACCTTCACGCGGTCGTAGAGGTCGATGATGTCTTCGTTGGTCAGGCGAATGCAGCCCGACGACACCGCCTGGCCGATGGTCCAGGGCTCCGAGGTGCCGTGCAGGCGATAGAGCGTCGAACCGATATAGAGCGCGCGCGCGCCGAGCGGATTGTCCGGACCGCCGGGCATGTAGGCCGGCAGGTCGGGAACGCGCTTGCGCATCTCGGCCGGGGGCGTCCAGCCTGGCCACTCGGCCTTGCGGGTGATGGCGTGCTGGCCCGACCAGCGGAAGCCGTCGCGCCCCACACCGATGCCGTAGCGGATCGCCTGTCCGTCGGGCAGCACGAAATACAGCCGCCGCTCCGACGTTTCGACAACGATCGTACCCGGCTTGTACTTGGTGTCGTAGGGCACCACCGTCCGCGGGATCGGCGTGTAGTGCATCCGGTTCGGCGCCCTGACGACGTCCGGCACGTCGACCCACCTGTTGGTGTCAGGATCGTAAGTCAAGCGCGCCCAGGCTGGTGTCGCGGCCGCGGCGACAGCAGCGGCAAGGGCCGCGATGGTAAAATGACGTCGATTCATGTGTTGCCTCTGAGCGAGCGCACGGGGCGAGCGACCCCGGCAGGTCGTACAGCGATCTTTACCGAAACTGCCGACTCCCCGGAAGGCCAGCGCCTGAGGATTTGAGGGAAGGCACGCGCGCAAATCCTTGTGGTGTTGCGATAAAGTGACATTTCTCGCTCACGATGGCGTGAGGTGGCGCTGTTGACAGCAGCGCGGGCGGCTTCTAGCACCGCGCCCGGGGGGACGAATGGCCGATAGCGATCAACTCAAGCGACAGGCGGCCGCCGCGGCGCTGGATGAGATTCGCCCCGGCATGCGCGTCGGCCTTGGCACTGGCTCGACCGCCCGGCATCTTGTCGATCTTGTCGGCGCGCGCGTCCGTGAGGGGCTCGATATCCTTTGCGTCCCGACTTCCGAAGCCACCGCCGCCCAGGCGCGGGGGCTCGGCATCCCGCTCACGACACTCGACGATGTCCCCCAGCTCGACCTGACCATCGACGGCGCCGACGAGGTGGGGCCCGCGCTCGGTCTCATCAAAGGCGGGGGCGGGGCGCTGTTGCGCGAAAAGATCGTCGCAGCCGCAAGCCGTCGGATGGTGGTAATCGCCGACGCCAGCAAACACGTTGCCATGCTCGGGCGCTTTCCGCTCTCGATCGAAGTCAACAAATTCGGGTTGGCTGCAACGCAGATCGCCGTCGAGCGCGTGGCTGTCGCACACCACGGCGAAGGGCCTGTGAAACTCCGGCTCGCAGCGTCGGGCGAACCTTTCGTTACGGATGGCGGCCACCTCATTCTGGATGCTTTTTTTGGCCGCATTTCCAATCCAGAAGCGCTTTCGACCGACCTGCACGAGATACCGGGCGTGGTCGAGCACGGGCTGTTCCTGAAGCTTTGCCAAAGGGCGTACATCGCCGGCGCTGATGGCGTCGCAACAATTGATGCGTGACGGGAAGCGTCACCAAACGGGGGTCTTGGAGACTATGACGATGATGAACCTGTCGCGCCTCAGCAAATTGGCAGCGGCTGCCGCCCTGGCGGCCACCATGGCTTTCGGCGCGGCTGCGCCCGCGCTGTCGCAGGAGGTTTCGCCCGACCAGCTTGCCCTCGCGCGCAAATACGTCGACCTCACCAACAAGGCCCAGATCTACGAGGCTATCCTCGCTCAGACCGCGGCCCAGACCAGTAAACTCCTGTCGCAGCAGGACCCCAAGAACGTCGACAAGATCGATGCTGCCATCGGCAAGATCCTCGAGACCTACAAGGGCAAGAACGACGATCTGTTCAATCAGATCGCTCGCGTTTACGCGGTGAGCTTCACGCCCGAGGAGCTAAAGCAGATTGTCGACTTCTATTCGACCCCGGCCGGCCAGAAGCTCGCCAGTTCCGCCTTTGACGTGAACAAGGCCATGGGCAAGATCATGCAGGTTTATACCTACAACCTTGGCACCGAGTTCGTCTCCAAGGTCCGCGCCGAGCTCAAGTCCGAAGGCCTGAACTTCTGAGCATCGCGCCTGTCCGCCGTTCCGGCCCCGCCTTGTGCGGGGCCTTTTTTTGTGCGACCCGCAGGCCATGGCCACTGACTTTGATCTGATCGTCATCGGCGCCGGGTCCGGAGGCGTGCGGGCCGCCCGCATGGCCGCGACCTATGGCGCCAGGGTTGCAATCATCGAGGAATACCGGGTCGGGGGCACGTGCGTGATCCGCGGCTGCGTCCCCAAGAAGCTGTTCGTTTATGCAAGCCGCTTCTCCGACATGTTCGAGATCGCGGGCTCATTCGGCTGGACGGTGAATGCCCGGTTCGACTGGCCGACCCTCGTCGCCAACAAGGACAAGGAGATCGCACGGCTCGAGGCGGCCTATGTCTCCACCCTCGAGAAGGCGAAGGTCGAAATCATCCGCGATCGCGCCATCCTCTCGGGGCCGAACGCCGTCCGCCTGGTCAACGGCGGCCGCGAGTTCACCACCCGCTATATCCTCGTGGCCACCGGGGGGCATCCGCACATCCCGGACATTCCCGGCAAGGAACACGGCATCACGTCGAACGAGGCGTTTCACCTCGAGCGCCTGCCGCATTCGATCCTCATCGAAGGCGGCGGCTACATCGCCAGCGAGTTCGCCACCATCTTCGCCGGACTCGGGGTCGATGTGACGATGGTCTATCGTGGCCGGCTGGTCTTGCGCGGCTTCGATCAGGACCTCCGCGTCGGCCTCGATGCGGGCCTCGAGGAGCGCGGTATCAAGCGCATCTACGAGACCACCATCCGTTCGCTCGAAAAGCAGGCCAATGGCGACACTCTTGTCCACTTTTCCGACGAGGTGTCCGCGCCCTATGGCGCCGTGATGTTCGCCACTGGCCGCCGCGCCAACACCAGAGGCGTCGGCCTGGTCGAAGCCGGGGTGACGCTGCTCGAAAGCGGAGCGATCAAGGTCGACAAATACTCGCAGACGGCGGTGCCCTCGATCTACGCCGTCGGTGACGTCACCGGCCGCGCCGAGCTGACCCCGGTCGCCATCCGCGAAGGCTGGTACGTGGCCGAGACCTTGTTCAACGACAATCCGCTCGCTGTCGATCACAGCCTCATCGGCACCGCCGTCTTCGCCGAGCCGGAAGTCGGGACGATCGGCCTCACCGAGGAGGAGGCGGCCACGCACGGCGATATCGACGTCTACGTCACGCGCTTCCGGTCGATGATCAACACGCTCTCGACCAGCATGCAGCGCACGATGCTCAAGCTCATCACCGAGGCGAATGGCGGCAAGGTGCTGGGCGTCCACATCCTCGGCCCTGACGCCGCCGAGATGATCCAGCTCATCTCCATCCCCATGGGTATGGGGGCCACCAAAGCCGATTTCGACCGCGCCATGGCGATGCATCCCACCGCCGGGGAGGAACTCGTGACCTTCAAGTCTCCGAGCTACGTCTATCGGTCCGGGGTCAAGGCCTGAACTTGCTCACGCCGCAGATTTGGGGGTAAACGGCGGGCTCTAGAGGAGCCCTTCATGACCCCGAGCACCTGGTCCCCCAACAGCTGGCGGCAAAAGCCGATCTCCCAGGTGCCGGTCTATCCGGACGGAACGCGTCTGCAGTCGGCGGAAAAGCAGCTCGCAAGCTTCCCGCCGCTGGTGTTCGCCGGCGAGGCGCGTGAGCTGAAAAGCCAGCTCGCCGAGGTGGCCCACGGCCGGGCCTTCCTGTTGCAAGGCGGCGACTGCGCCGAAAGCTTCGCCGAGCACGGCGCCGATCACATCCGCGACTTCTTCCGCGTCTTCCTGCAGATGGCGATCGTCCTGACCCACGGCGCGGGGAAGCCTGTCGTGAAGGTCGGCCGCATCGCCGGCCAGTTCGCCAAACCCCGCTCGTCCGACACCGAAACCATCGACGGCGTGACGCTGCCCTCCTATCGCGGCGACATCATCAACGACATCGGCTTCACCGAGGAAGCCCGCACCCCCGATCCGGAGCGCCTGCTGCTCGCCTACCGCCAGTCGGCGGCTACGCTCAACCTGCTGCGTGCCTTCGCCAACGGCGGCTACGCCAATCTCGCCCGCGTCCACGAATGGACCATGGGCTTCATGCACGATTCCAACGCCAGCGCCCGCTTCGACGAAGTCGCGCGGAAGATCGACGACGCCATCGACTTCATGCGCGCGCTCGGCATCACGCCCGACAACACCGCGGCCTTGCGCGAGACCAAGTTCTACACCAGCCACGAGGCGCTGCTCCTCGGCTACGAGGAAGCGCTCACCCGCCGGGACTCGATCACCAACGACTGGTACGCCACCTCTGGCCACATGCTGTGGATCGGCGACCGCACCCGCCAGCCCGACGGAGCCCACACCGAATACTTCGCCGGCATCCGAAACCCCATCGGCATCAAATGCGGTCCGACGCTCAGCGGCGATGACCTGCTGCGCCTGCTCGACCGGCTGAACCCTGCCGACGAGGCCGGACGCATTACTCTGATCTGCCGCTTCGGCTCGGACAAGGTGAAGGAGCACCTGCCGCGCATCGTCGAGACGGTCCGCAGGGCCGGCCGCACCGTCGTCTGGTGCTCCGATCCCATGCACGGCAACACCGTCAAGGCCGCCACTGGCTACAAGACCCGGCCCTTCGACAAGGTGCTGAGCGAGGTCCATTCGTTCTTCCAGATCCATCGCCAGATGGGCACGTACGCCGGCGGCATCCACATCGAGATGACCGGCGACGACGTCACCGAGTGCACTGGCGGCAGCGTTGGCGCCGTCACCGAGGCGTCGCTCCAGGACCGCTACCACACCTACTGCGATCCGCGCCTCAATGCCTCCCAGTCGCTCGAACTAGCCTTCCTTGTCGCCGAAGAAATCCGCGTCCAGCGTCCGGCCCGACAGGCGGGTGTTGCAGCGCTGTAAAGGTTCGCCATTGACGCCGCCGGTGAGCGGCGCATACTCACTCCTGCACGTCGTGGATCGGAAGCGGGTGGAAGCCCCGCGCGGTCGCGCCACTGTAACCGACGAACGCCCGCAAGGCGTGTTGGAAGTCAGACCCGGCCACGGCATCGCACCATCTCAACGGGACGCGAAATCCCAAGGAGCATTTGATGTCCGACATCGCACTGGCGCCCGAGGCGCTGCCGCAACCGATTCCCCTCCGTGAGCTCTGGCCCTGGCTGATCTTCGCCGGCCTCATCGCGATCATCGCGATCTATTTCGTGGGCGCCGAGCAGGGTGCGACCTCCCTCATTTCCGGTCACTGGGTGCATGAGTTCACCCACGACGGCCGGCACATGCTCGGCTTCCCCTGCCACTGACTCGGAGCGTTGCCGGTCCGGCAGTCCGACAAACGAAGGGGCCTGCAACTTGGCGAGAACCTTCCTGATCCGCGGCATGCTCTGCGGTCTGATCATGGGGCTTGTGGTCTTTGCCGTCGCCAAAATCCTTGGCGAGCCCAATGTCGAGGGCGCCATTGGCGTCGAGGACCACATTGCGCAGATGGCCGGCGAAGCACCCGAGCCGGAGCTCGTCAGCCGCGCCCTGCAGGCGGGCTGGGGCCTGTTCACCGGCGTGATGCTCTATTCCATCGCCATTGGCGGCCTGTTTTCGTTGCTCTTTGCCGTCGCTTGGGGGCGCATGGGGCGTTTCGGTCCGCGCGCGAGCGCCGCGATTCTGGCTGTCCTGAGCTTCGTCGCGGTCTATGTGGTCCCCTTTGCCAAATATCCGGCCAACCCCCCGTCGGTCGGCAGTCCGGACACCATCGGCTTTCGCACCGAGCTCTATTTCGGCCTGATCGTCATCTCGATCGTCGCCATGGTGGCGGCCGTCAACCTCGGCCGGGCACTCGTCGACCGGGTGGGCCCGTGGAACGCCTGGATCGTCGCCGGCCTGGGTTATCTCGTCCTCGCCGCCGCTGCCTATCTGCTGTTACCGACGATCGACGAGGTGCCCGCGGTCTTCCCGGCGACGCTCCTGTGGCAATTCCGCACGGTGGCCTTCGTGCTCCAGCTCATCCTCTGGGGCGGCGTTGGTCTGCTCTTCGGCTGGCTGACCGAACGGCAGCTGGCGGCCAAGGCCGTCCCGGCGCGGCGCCGCCCCGCCTGATCTTGTCACCGAAGGCTGCAACCTTCAGCCGCTTGCCCTACATTAGGCTGAGCGGCTAATCGTTCGCGCGTCTCGAACCGACGGAATATCATCAATTGGCAGATCGCCTGCGCATCGCGCTTGCCCAGCTCAATCCCAAGGTGGGCGACCTAAACGGCAACCTGGCGCTCGCCAAGGGCGCGCTCGCCGACGCAGTCGCGGCGAAAGCCGATATCCTGATGCTGTCCGAGCTCTTTCTGACCGGCTATTTCCCCGAGGATCTGTTCTTCAAGCCGCGTTTCATCGACGACGCCCTGGCGACCGCCGCCGAGCTGGTCCGTGCCACCAGGGGCACCGCCGTCTCCCTGTTGCTGCCCACCGTCTGGCGCGAGGGACACCACCTCTACAACGCCGTCGTCCTGGCCGAGGACGGCAAGGTCATCGCGCGCCGCTACAAGCGCGAACTACCCAACGACGATGTCTTCTATGAGAAGCGCTACTTCAACCGCGGCCCGCTTCCCGAGCCGGTGACCATCAAGGGCACCACCATCGGGGTCCCCATCTGCGAAGACATCTGGCACCAGCAGGTCAGCGACTATCTGATGGCCCAGGGCGCCGAGATCCTGCTCTGCCCCAATGGTTCGCCTTACTGGGCCAACAAGCAGCACATCCGCAAGGACCTGATCCGTTCGCGCACTGTCGAAACGCACCTGCCGGTGCTTTACCTCAACCAGGTCGGCGGCCAGGACGAACTGGTGTTCGACGGTGCCAGCTTCGGCATGGAGCCCGGCAATAGACTGGTGTTCCAGGCCAGGAGCTTCGAAGCTGATTTCGTCGTCACCGATTGGGAAAAGACCAAGGCCGGGTGGCGCTGCGCCAAGGGAGAGGTGGTCCCCCTTGCGTCGGTCGAGGAGGCGCCGTGGCAGGCGATGCTCCGCGGCCTGCGCGACTACGTCCGCAAGAACGGCTTTAGGCGCGTCGTGCTCGGCCTCTCGGGCGGCATTGATAGCGCCGTAGTCGCTGCCCTCGCCGCCGATGCGCTCGGGCCGGACAACGTCCACACGGTCATGCTGCCCTACCGCTATACGTCGGAAGACAGTCTCAAGGACGCCAAGGACTGCGCCAATCGCCTTGGCGTGCGTTACGACATCGTTCCGATCGGCCGGCCGGTCGACGAGGCGCTCAATGAACTGCAGCCGGTGTTCGGCAACGTACCACCCGACCTCACTGAGGAGAACATCCAGTCGCGCATGCGCGGCCTGGTGCTGATGGCCGTCTCCAACAAGACCGGGGCCATGCTGCTCACCACTGGCAACAAGTCCGAGATGGCGGTGGGCTATGCCACCATCTACGGCGACATGAACGGTGGCTACAATCCGATCAAGGACCTCTTCAAGATGGCGGTCTATAAGCTTGCCGCCTGGCGCAACGCCCATGTACCGGATGGCAGCCTTTGCCCGCATGGGGATGTGATCCCGCAAAACATCATCGACAAGGCGCCCTCGGCCGAGCTCCGTCCCGACCAGAAGGACCAGGATTCCCTGCCGCCGTATCCGATCCTCGATGAAGTCCTCACCGGCCTCATCGAGGACGAACTGTCGGTTGCGGAGATCGTTGCCAAGGGACAGGGCCGTTTTGATCGCACCCTCGTCAAGAAGGTCGAGCGTCTTGTGCTTCTCGCCGAGTATAAGCGGCGCCAGGCGGCCCCCGGTGTCAAACTCACCAAGAAGGCGTTCGGCATCGGTCGTAAATATCCCATCACCAACGGCTATCGCGACGAGAGCGATGTCGTGGTGCGCGAGCAGGCAACGCAGAAGCAGGGCGTCCAGTGAGTACTGTCGTCCGTTACGCGCCGTCGCCGACCGGCCGTCTGCATCTGGGTAACGCTCGGCCGGCGCTCCTGAACTGGCTTTACGCGCTGCGCACCGGCGGCACCTACATTCTTCGGCTCGACGATACCGATCGCGAGCGTTCGACCGAAGCATTCGCCCGGGCCATCGAAGAGGATTTGGCATGGCTCGGCATCCGGCCGGACCTCAAAGTCCGCCAGTCCGACAGAATGGCGCTCTACGACGCGGCACGCGACCGTCTCGTCGCGATGGGGCGGCTCTATCCGGCGTACGAGACCGAAGATGAGCTTGAGATCAAGCGCGGTCGCGCCCGGCTGCTGGGCAAGCCACCCATCTATGATCGCGCCGCTTTGAACCTGACCGACGAGCAGAAGCGCAAGTTCGAAGCAGAGGGCCGCAAGCCCCACTGGCGCTTCAGGCTCGATGGCCGCCCAGTGCAGTTCGTCGATCTCATCAAGGGCTCACAGACCGTCAACACCGCCTCGATGTCCGATCCGGTGCTCATCCGCGCCGACGGCTCCTACCTCTACACGTTGTGCTCGGTGGTCGACGATATCGACCTCGGCGTCACGCACGTGATCCGCGGTGAGGACCACGTCAGCAACACCGGCACGCAGATCGAGATGATCGAGGCGTTGGGCGGCAAGGTCCCGTATTTCGCCCACCACAATCTGTTGACCGGCGCCGAAGGGGAGGGCCTCAGCAAACGCCTCGGCTCGCTCTCCCTCGCCGATCTTCGAGCCGATGGCTTCGAGGCCATGGCGGTCGCGCTGGTCGCGACGCTCACTGGCACGAGCCTGCCGGTCGAGCCTTATCGCGATCTCGCGACGCTCGCAGGCAAGCTCGAGTTGTCGATGATTTCGCATGGCTCTGCACGCTTCGATCCCGCCGAACTCGAAAGCCTCAACGCCCGCATCCTGCATGCCATGTCCTACGAGGAGGCAAAGCCCCGTCTGCCTGCAGTTGTCGGCGGCGCCGCGTGGGCGATTCTGCGCGGCAACCTGCGCAAGTTCTCCGACATCGAGGTTTGGGCCAAGGTGCTGGCTTCGCCGCCTGGCCATGCCCCGGCGCCGGAAGACAAACCCTTCCTGGGCGAAGCCCTCGAACTGCTGCCGGCCGAGCCTTGGGACGAAACCACCTGGTCGAAATGGACCGAGGCGCTCAAGGCCAGGTCGGGCCGCAAGGGCAGGGCGCTGTTCCATCCGTTGCGGCTCGCACTGACCGGCCGCGAGGATGGGCCTGAGCTTAAGTCCCTGCTCCCGCTGCTTGGACGTAAGTCGTGTCAGGACCGACTAACCTGACGCGCTTGTCACCGTACATCACGATGCGGTCGGTGTTCGCCCTCGTCGCCTGCTGTACCACCACCGGTTTCGGCGCCTCGCCTGGTGCGGCCGGTCGTGGCCGCGGCAAAGGAATGTCGACGTAAGTCTTGGCGCTCACGCTCACCACTGTTGCGTCGGTTGGCCGGCGCGGGTCGCGCATCGGCAGGGGGAAGATGTTGCCCTCATAGGCGATCATTGCGCGACTGCCGCCGTCCGGGGTCGCAGCGAGGTTGATCGTTCCGTAGTCGATCTTCGGCTTGCAGGTGATGTCCGGGTTGTAGGTCGTTCGGTAGGCGAACGCCGTCGGCAGCGATTTGTATGGCGCTCCCTCGAGGTTCACCATGTCCTCGGGCTGCTGCCCGGGGTTCTGGTAATAGTAGAGGTCGACGTCGAGTCCGGGGCATTGCGCCTGGCAGGTCTGCAGGTCCTGCTGCACATAGTCCATGGTGGTCGAAAAGCTGATGGGCCAGTAGTAGCCATCGGCCTTGCGCACGCACACGGTACGGATCGTGTCGTAGCCGGCCTCACCGGAGAACTCGTCGCCGCGCGTCGACACGCCGTCGCCACCATTGCCGAAGTCGTTCTCGAACTGGCCGAAGAGCTGGTCGAACAGGTTGCCGCGTGTCTGCCGCGGTTGCGCGCCGGGCGATCCGCCGCAGTTGAAGCGGGCCATTTCCTGCAGGATCGCCTCGCGCTGCTGCGCCACGGCATTGCCGGTGTCGGCCTGCCCCGAAATCTGCTTGAGCGTTGCCCGGGCCGAAAGCACGTCGCGCGCTTCCCCCTGGCACATCGGCGAGAGCGGCTGATGCGCCTTGGCCATCGCGTTGCACCCGTCGCGCACATAGCGGCTCTCGGCTGCCGTCACCGCATCCTGTGCCTGCCGGAGTTGGTCGTTGCTGTCCTGCAATCCCTGGAAACTGCCGTTCGCTTCGATTTGCTGCAGCGTATTGGCCAGCGCCTGGCAATTGCGCGACTGCGCGAAGGCGTCGTTTGCATCGAGCCCGAACATGGTGATGGCGCCGACCAGCAGCGCAAGGCGAAGCAGCAGTTTTGAGGCCAAAGCCATGAAGTCCAAAGTGACGACGAGCCCGTTCGCAAATCGCTAAACCCGCAATTTGCCCGAAATCTGACCGCTTTGACACCAATGGAGCGAGTCACTGCAACGTGAAAATTCTCGCCGTGGAGGCGGGAATATGTGGTCTTGCAACGCGTTGGCCCTCCTGCCAGCGTTGTCGTCCATACATCCAGGGTCAATCAGATGCAGTTGTCCAGACTCGCCGCTCTCGGCGCCGTTTCCCTCCTTGCCCTCGGCGTCGTGGCGGTCTTCGCCGATGACCTGCCGGCCGTTGACCCGGCCATCGCCGCCATGACGGCCGACCAGAAGGTCGCCGCCCGTGAGGCCGCCATGAAGGAGGACGGCCAGATCCTCCGCAACGCCCTCAAGGTCGGCAAGGAGGAGCAGATCAAGATTTCGACCAAGGTGCTGCAGAACATGGTCAACTTCCCGGCGCTTTTCGCCGACGGCGCGACCAATGCCAAATCCACGGCCGATCCGATCATCTGGAAGCAGTTCGACGACTTCACCGGCCTGTTCAAGCAGGGGCAGGCCACCGCGGCCGACATGCTCGCCGCCGCCAACACCGGCGACTCGGCGAAATTCCAGGCCGCCTTCAAGACCATCGCCGGCCTTTGCAACGACTGCCACAAAACCTACCGCATGGACTGAGCCAGCAGTCGGCGCACCGTCCGCTCGCGGGGGGAGGAACCGAGATAGGACTTGGCCCTTTGCTGTCCCTCAGCGAGCTGGAGGGGGGAAAGCAGTCGGCATTGAGTGTGCCGCGACCCCATTTCCCGCCCGTTCATCTTTCGGGCACGGCCCTCTTGCTTTCCGCCGCGCGCCCCGGCATTTTGCGCGCCATGCAAACCGCGACCTGCATTATCGGCTCGATTATTTGCTGCTAACACCTGTTGGCGGCGCGGTTTTCTTCATCTCCTGACGACTGAACCCTGAAGAGCCCGCTGCCGCGTCATCGTCGAGGCATGGCTCATCTTATGGCGTCGGACCTGAAACTGCGGCTCACCAATACGCTCACCCGGAGCAAGGAGGATTTCGTCCCCATCGATCCGGCGAATGTGCGGATGTATGTGTGCGGCCCGACGGTCTACGACTTCGCCCATATCGGCAACGCTCGCCCGGCCATCGTCTTCGACGTGCTGTTCCGGCTGCTCCGCCACATCTACGGCGAGAGCCACGTCACCTACGTTCGCAACATCACCGACGTCGACGACAAGATCAACGCCCGCGCCGCCCGCGACTGGCCCGACCTGCCGCTCAACGACGCCATCCGCAAGGTCACCGAGACGACCGCCGCGCAGTACCAGAAGGACGTGACGGCGCTCGGCTGCCTGCCGCCGACCGTCCAGCCGCGCGCCACGGAAAACATCGCCCAGATGCAGGCGATCATCGGCAAGCTCATCGCCAACCATCACGCTTATGAAGCCGCGGACGTGGGCGAGGTGCTGTTCGACGTCGACTCCATGCCCGATTACGGCGCGCTCTCGGGCCGCGACCTCGAGCACAACCTCGCCGGTGCCCGCATCGAGGTCGACGCCCACAAGCACAACCCCGCCGATTTCGTGCTCTGGAAGCGCTCGTCCGACAGCGAGCCCGGTTGGGACTCGCCCTGGGGCAGGGGACGCCCCGGCTGGCACGTCGAATGCTCGGCCATGAGCGAGCGCTATCTCGGCGACGTCTTCGACATTCACGCCGGCGGCCTCGACCTGATCTTTCCGCATCACGAGAACGAGCTCGCCCAATCGCGCTGCGCCCACGGCACCGACGTCATGGCCCGCTACTGGCTGCACAACGGCTTCCTGCAGGTCGAGGGCCAGAAGATGAGCAAGAGCTTGGGCAACTTCGTCACCATCCACGAGCTGCTAGAAACTGACAAATTCGGCGGCCGCTCCTGGCCCGGCGAAGTCCTGCGCCTCGCGATGCTGATGACCCACTATCGCGAGCCCATCGACTTCACCGTCAAGCGCTTGGAAGAGGCGGAGGACAAGCTTCGCGGCTGGCAGCGTACTGCTTCCGCGGCCAAGGGCACGGGCACCGTCGATCCCTCCGTCCTCGAGGCCCTCAGCGACGATCTCGGCTTCCACCGCGCCTCGGTCGCGATGGACGTCATCGCCCGCAAGGCCAATCGCGGCACCCAGAGCGCCGTCGAGTGCCTCGCCGCTACCCTCACCTTCTTCGGTTTCACGCCGGACGGCCTGCTCAAATCCGCCGAAGTCTTCGACCACTCACGCATCGAAGATGCGGTGGATGCGCGCCTCGCCGCCCTCAATGCCAAAGACTTCAAGCGCGCCGATGAGATTCGGGCGGCCCTTCTCGCTGAGGGCATTCAACTGATGGATTCCAAGAACGACGCCGGTGAGCGCGTCACCAAATGGGAGATGAAGCGATGAGCGCCACGATCGATCACATCGGTCTCAATGTCACCGACTACGACAAGGGCAAGGCCTTCTACACGGCCGCGCTGAAGCCGCTGGGCCTCAGCGTCCTCATGGATTTCGGCGTCGTCGTCGGCATCGGCTCCGATTTCCCGTTTCTGTGGGTATCGGCCGGCAATGCCGGCCACGTGCATCTCGCCTTCCGCGCCGAAAGCCGCAAGCAGGTCGACGACTTCTACGCGGCCGCCATCGCTGCCGGCGCCAGGGACAACGGCAAGCCCGGCGTCCGCACCGAATACAGCGAGAACTACTACGCCGCCTTCGTCCTCGATCCCGATGGGCACAACATCGAAGCCGTCTGTCATGCCCCAGCCTGATCTGAGCGGCGGCTGCCAGTGCGGTGCGGTGCGCTTCCGGGCTGGCCGGCTCGGCGGCGCCGCGATCTGCCATTGCCGCATGTGCCAGAAGGCCTTCGGCGGCTTCTTCGGTCCGCTTGTGACCGCCTATGGCGTCACCTGGACGCGCGGTACGCCGAACTGGTTCCGCAGCTCCAACCGCGCCCGCCGCGGCTTCTGCAACCAGTGTGGAACGCCGCTCGCATACCATACCGACGGTGAAGTCGACGCGACGGTCGAGCTCGCCATCGGCGCCTTCGACGATCCCAATGTCGCCGCGCCGACAAAGCAGGTAAACCCGGCGCACCGCCTGCCGTTCTTCGCCCACCTGCATGAGTTGCCGACCCGCGCCCATGGCGAGGCGCCGGATATCGACGCCTTCAACGCCGGCGTCGTCTCCCACCAGCATCCCGATCACGATACGGCCACTTGGCCGCCTGCCGGAGGCTTTCCCGCGTGACCACCCTGCGCACCTACTATCCCGAGATCGAACCGTTCGACTCTGGCCACCTCGACGTCGGTGATGGTCATTCGATCTATTGGGAACGCATCGGCACCAAGGGTGCCAAGCCGGCCGTATTCCTGCACGGCGGACCAGGTGGTGGGCTCAGCCCCGGCCAGCGCCGCGCCTTCGATCCGGCCCGCTACGACGTGCTGTTGTTCGACCAGCGTGGCTGCGGTAAGTCCACGCCCTATGCGAGCCTCGAGCACAACACCACCTGGGACCTCGTCGCCGACATCGAAAAGCTGCGGCAGATGATGGGCGTCGAACGCTGGCTGGTTTTCGGTGGCTCCTGGGGCTCGGCTCTCGCGCTCGCCTATGCCCAGACGCATCCCGATCGTGTCACCGAGCTGGTGCTGCGCGGCATCTTTGCGCTCCGCCGCTGGGAGCTCGAATGGTACTACCAGCACGGCGCTTCACTGCTTTTCCCCGACAAGTGGGAGCATTTCATTGCCCCCATCCCCGAGGCCGAGCGCGGCGACATGATCGCCGCCTATCGCAAGCGCCTCGTCGGCGCCGACCGCGCCGAGCAGGCGCGATGCGCCAAGGCCTGGGCCAAATGGGAAGGCGAGACCATCACGCTGTTGCCCGATCCCTCAGTCTCCGATGCCTTCTATGACGAGGCCTATGCGATCGCCTTCGCCCGCATCGAAAACCACTACTTCACCTATGCCGGCTGGCTGGATGACGGCCAGCTCATCCGCGACGCGCACAAGCTCAAGCAGATCCCTGGGGTGATCGTGCAGGGCCGCTATGACATTGCCTGTCCGCCACAGACGGCATGGGACCTGCATCGGGCCTGGCCCGAGGCGGAGTTCCATCTTGTCGAGGGCGCCGGTCATGCCTTCAGCCAGCCCGGCATCCTGCACCATCTGATCGAAGCCACGGATCGCTTCGCCGGAGGCGCCCGATGAGCGACAGCTTCACCGGCGGCTGCCAGTGCGGCGCGGTGCGTTATCGCATCGATGGCAATCTGCGCCACGCGTCCATCTGCAATTGCCGCATGTGCCAGAAGGCCATGGGCAATCTCTTCGGCGCCTGGGCGGAGTTCGACGCGCCCGTCATCTGGACGCGCGGCAGGCCGGCGCAGTTTCGCTCCTCGCTGAAAGTGCAGCGCGGCTTCTGCAGCACATGTGGAACACCGTTGACCTATCAGTGGGGCGACAACCTGCCGGCCATCACTATCGGTTCGTTCGACCGGCCCAATCAGATCGTTCCCACCGGTGAGCTCGCGCGCGACAACCGTCACCCCGTCGTCGGTCACGCCGATGACCTCGCCGAAGAGTCGATCGGAAGCACCGACGAGGAGCGCGATATCCTGGCCATTCTCAAATCCTACCAGCACCCCGATCAGGACACGGCGAGCTGGACGCCTGGAGTTGGCCAATGACCGAGCGCCGGATGCCCGAAGGCCCGTTTTCCGGCGGCTGCCAGTGCGGCGCCGTGCGCTTCCGCGCACTCGCGCTGCGCGACAATCCGCATGTCTGCTACTGCCGCATGTGCCAGAAGGCCACGGGCAACCTGTTTACCGCCCTGGTCGGCGTCTACCACGAGAACCTGACATGGACGCGCGGCAGGCCTGCCGAGTTCATGAGCTCCGATCTCGCCGCCCGCGGTTTCTGCGCCAATTGCGGCACCTCGCTCTACTACCGCTCGAACGGTGGCCCACACGTCTCGATGTCGATCGGCGCCTTCGACGAGCCGCATCGGATCCCTCTCTGGTATCAGCTCGGCATGGAAGGAAAGCATCCCTCGCTCATGCATCTGGCGGATATCGAAGAGGCCGGCACCACCGAGTCGGCGATGGCCGAAGATGCTGCCACTATCCGCGTCAGCAATCACCAGCACCCCGACCACGATACCGCGACCTGGATGCCAGCACTTGGAGCCCTGCCATGACCACGCACACCGGTGGCTGCCAGTGCGGCGCCATCCGCTACGCGACCGACATGCAGCCCGTGGGCGTCCACGTTTGCCACTGTCGCATGTGCCAGAAGGCGGTTGGTGGACCGTTCGCGGTCATCTGCCCGGTGCTGAAAACTCATTTCCGCGTCACGCGCGGCGAGATGGCCTACTTCCATAGTTCCGACGTCGCCCGCCGTGGCTATTGCCGCGATTGCGGCACGCCGCTGACCTTCGAATATCCGCACGTCGAAGACCTCGGCCTGCTCGTCGGCACCTTCGATGATCCCAGCCAGGTGGCGCCCGAAATCCAGTATGGCAATGAGAGTCGCGTTGCCTGGTATCACACGCTCAACAGCCTCCCCGGCGACGCTCCCACCTACGCCAACGACCCGGCGATGTTGCAGCGCATCTCCGGCAGCAACCACCAGCACCCGGACCACGACACCGACCACTGGACGCCCCATCCCGGCGGCCAGCGGCAGTAACGAGTAAGCAACGAGTAAGCCGATGAGCAAGGACCGCCTCTATCTCTTCGACACGACACTAAGAGACGGCGCGCAGACCGCCGGCATCGAGTTCTCGCTCGAGGACAAGATCCGCATAGCCGGCCTGCTCGAAGAGATCGGCGTCGACTACATCGAGGGCGGCTACCCCGGGGCCAATGTCGTCGACGACGCCTTCTTCGCCGAGCTGCGGACGAAGCAGGCGACCTTCACGGCCTTTGGCATGACGAAGCGGGTAGGGCGATCGGTCGGCAACGATCCGGGCGTGCAGGCCATCCTCAATTCTTCGGCTAAGGCCGCCTGTTTCGTGGGCAAGGCATGGGACCATCAGGTCCAGCTCGCGCTGGGCATCACCCCCGAAGAAAATTTGCGTGCGCTCAGCGAGACGGTGAGAGCAGCCGTCGCCGCGAACAAGGAAGTGCTGATCGACTGCGAGCATTTCTTCGATGGCTACAAGGCCAATCCCGGCTACGCCCGGCAGTTCGTCGAAACCGCACTTGGCGCCGGCGCGCGCTGGGTCGTCCTCTGTGATACCAACGGTGGCACCATGCCGGCGGAAGTCGAGGCGATCGTCGGCGCCTTGCCCGTCGACAAGGCGCGCCTCGGCATCCACGCCCACGACGACACCGGCCAGGCCGTTGCCAATTCCCTCGCCGCGGTGAACGCCGGCGTGCGCCAAGTCCAGGGCACGCTGAACGGCATCGGCGAGCGCTGCGGCAACGCCAATCTCGTTACCCTCATCCCCACGCTGCTGCTGAAGCCGGTCTTTGCCGATCGTTTCGAGACCGGTGTCGGCACCGAGCAGTTGGCACAGCTTACCCGCATCAGTCGTGCGTTCGATGACTTGCTCAACCGCGCCTCCAATCGGCAGGCGCCCTATGTCGGAGCTTCGGCTTTCGCGACAAAGGCAGGTATCCATGCCTCGGCGCTGGCCAAGGACCCGTCGACCTATGAGCATATCGCGCCCGAGAGTGTCGGTAACGAGCGCAACGTCATGGTCAGCCAGCAGGCTGGTAAGTCCAATCTGCTGACCGCCCTCAAGCGCAATGGAATTGTGCTCCAGAAAGACGACCCGCAGCTCGAAAAGCTGTTGCGCACCGTCAAGGAACGCGAAGCCAGGGGTTACTCGTATGATGGTGCCGAGGCCAGCTTCGTCATGCTGGCTCGCAGTGTCCTCGGGACCATTCCTGAATTCTTCGCGGTCGAAAGCTACCGCGCTTCGGTGGAGCGCCGTCACAATGCGCGCGGTCAGACCGTCAACGTCACCGAGGCCGTGGTCAAGATCGTCGTCGACGGCGAGCGCCTGATGTCGGTCGCCGAAGGCAACGGCCCCGTCAACGCGCTCGACCTCGCGCTCCGCAAGGACCTCGGCAAGTACCAGGGGCAGATCGAAGACCTCGAGCTTGTCGACTTCAAGGTCCGTATCCTCGACGGCGGCACGGGCGCGGTCACCCGTGTGCTGGTCGAAAGCCGCGACGGCACCGGCGAGCGCTGGACCACCATCGGCGTCAGCGCCAACATCATCGACGCCTCCTTCGAAGCCCTCTATGAGTCCATCACCTACAAGCTGCTGAAAGCCGGGGTCCGGGCGTAGAGCCAGTCTCCACAACCTCTCCGTTCCGTCATCCGCGGCCTTGACCCGCGGACCAGATGGATATGCAACGCGCTCTGCAAGCTCGTCGGGGCTGGACTTGCGTCGCGGGCCATGCCGGAGACAGCTGGCCGTTGCACAGCGAGCGAGGCAGTCATCCTTCCTCAGCCCTCAAAACGCCGCTGTTTCCATTAATTCCCAGACGAATTACTGTGTTCCTCCGGGGGAAGTACCAGCGTGCCCATGTCGCGTACCGCAGCATCACTGTCGTTCACCATCGGCGTCGCCGTTGCGACGCTCCTGGTGGCCGGTGGGATTCTGGTCGGTCCGTCCGTCCTCGCCTGCAGCCGCGACGCAAGCACCGTCGGGTCCTGCCTTCGGAGCAAGGCGACGGACGCGGGGCTCATTCATGCGCCGGCAGTGGTCGATGCGAAGGCCCCGTCTCAACCCGACGGCTGGCTTGCAGCCGATGCTACGGAGTACACCGCTCCGCCGGCGGCCGCCGCTAGTCTCGCCGCCGGCGGAGGCGACATCGTGGCCGGAGGAACCGCTGCGCCCCTCCCGGCGCTGTCCGGTCAGGCCGAGATAAGCCTGGCCCCGGGAACATTGGCGGCTACGGCAAGTGCGCCGTCCGCACCAGCCCCAGTGGAGGTTGCTCTCGCCGAGCCGCCAGTGCCGACGGGGCAGGGGACTGCAGGCACTGCGAGTGCAGCCGGCGCCTCGTCCTATCTGGTTGCCCCGCGCGGCTCGCTCGCCGTTGACGGCGCCGCCCCATTGGTACCGGCCGTGAAGGCTGACGCCGCTATGGCCGCTGACCTCGGCACACTGAGCGCCGACGGCAGCGCCCCGGCCGGCGTGTCCACTCCCGGGCGTTCGCTCATGGTCGCGGCGCCAGGTGATCTCGCCGCCGCCGGCACCGCCCCCTCCAGCGCGCCGCAGGCGGTTGCGGCGCTGTCGCCGGCCATCGGCCAGGTCCTCGCCGCAGGCTCCGTTCAGTCAGCACCGCCGCTCGGCCAGTCGAGCTTGCAGGCTCCGCCACCGCTTCCGGTTCCCGCTCCCACCCTCAAGGCCGAATTGTCGTCCGTTTCAAGCATCGAGCAGGTCGCCCCGCAGCCGGTTCTGATCCGTCCCGAAACCATGGTCGCCGCGCCTGGAGCTCCAGTGCACAAGTCCGCTTCGATAGCCAAAGCGCCGCCGCTGCGGCCGATCCCGAAGTACGACCCGCGCTTCCCCAATGTGATTGTGCTGCCGCCGCCCAATAGCGGTGCAGATTCTTCCATTACGTCGCTTGAGCTACGTTGATCAGACTTGCACGTCTCCCCGGCTTCTTTTATCGGTGATTGGCGATGAATAAGATGCAGGACGAGGAATTCGCCGAAGTGATGCGCGCGCTGGGCCACCCGGTGCGTCTGAGCATCCTGCGCATCCTTGCCGAAAAGGCGCAGCACGAGTGCTGCTGCACCGATGTCACCGAGTGCCTGCCGCTCGCGCAGTCGACCGTCAGTCAGCATATCAAAGTGTTGCTCGATGCCGGCCTCGTCGAGCGCAGCCCCAAGGGCACCCGCAATTGCTACTCGCTGAACACTGAGCGGCTGGCGTCGTTGAAGGGCGCATTTTCGGGCCTGTTCTCCGGCCTCACCACCGACCTTGTCCAGCCTCGAGCTTCGGAAGTCGAGCCGGCCTGATGGCCTCCCCACAATCCGACAAGCAGGCCGCGAAGATCACCGCGGAGGGATCGCTTCTCTCCACGGTGCGGCACCTCTGGCCGTACATGTGGCCGACAGGCCGCAACGACCTGAAGCTGCGGGTCGTCCTCGCGATCGTGGCGCTTCTCGGCAGCAAGGTCGCGACCACCCTCGTGCCCTTCGCGTACAAAGGTATCATCGACGGCCTGGGCAAGAGTGCGCAGGGCCATCTGCCGTTGGTGATGGGCATCGCGGTGCCGGTGGTTCTCATCGTCGCCTATGGCATCGGTAACATTGCCGACTCCGGCTTCCAGCAGCTGCGCGACATCCTCTTCGCCAGCGTCGGCCAGCACGCCGTCCGCAAGCTCGCGCTGCAGACCTTCGAGCACGTCCACCGGCTGTCGCTGCGCTTCCATTTGGCGCGGCGCACCGGCGGTCTCAGCCGCATCATCGAGCGCGGTGTCACCGGCATCGAGAACATCGTCCGCTTTACCATGCTCAACACGGCGCCGACCGTCGTCGAGTTCGTCATCGTCGGCACGGTGTTCCTGCTGCTGTTCGGCCTGGACTATGTCGCCGTCCTCGTCGCCACCATCGTCCTCTACGTCTGGTTCACCATCGTCGCGTCCAACTGGCGCATCGGCATCCGTCGCGACATGAACGCCGCCGACACCGACGCCAATTCCAAGAACGTCGACAGTCTCCTCAACTTCGAGACCGTGAAATACTTCGGCAACGAAGCGATGGAAGCCGAGCGCTTTGACCGCTCGCGCGCGCAGTATGAGCGCGCCGCCATCCGCATCTGGACCTCGCTCGGCTTCCTCAACTTCGGCCAGGCAGTGATCTTCTACGCCGGCACCGTCATCATCGGCGTGATGGCGGTCTACGGCGTCATCGCCGGCCGCATGTCGGTGGGTGATTTCGTCCTGCTCAATACCTTCCTCATGCAGATCTACCGGCCGCTCAATTTCATCGGCATGGTCTATCGCGAAATCCGGCAGGGCCTCACCGACATCGAGGAGATGTTCCGGCTCCTCGCCCAGCCCGCGGAAATCGTCGACAAGCCCGGCGCCCCGCCGCTCGCCGTCACCGGCCCGGTGGTCCGCTTCGAGGACGTGCACTTCCACTACGATCCCGACCGCGAGATCCTCAAAGGCATCAGCTTCGAGGTCCAGGCCGGCAAGACCATCGCGATCGTCGGTCCCACCGGCGCTGGCAAGTCTACCATCTCGCGGCTGCTCTACCGCTTCTACGATGTCACCGGCGGCCGCATCACGGTCGATGGCCAGGATATCCGCGACATCACCCAGGCATCGCTGCGCGCTGCCATCGGTATGGTTCCGCAGGACACCGTGCTGTTCAACGACACCATCGCCTACAACATCCAGTATGGCCGGCCGAGCGCCAGCATGGACGAGGTGAGGACCGCGGCCGACCACGCCCAGATCGGCAGCTTCATCGAGCGCTTGCCCAAGGGCTACGACACCCCTGTCGGCGAGCGCGGCCTGAAGCTTTCCGGCGGCGAAAAGCAGCGCGTCGCCATCGCCCGCACCATCCTCAAGGGGCCGCCGATCCTCATCCTCGACGAGGCCACGTCGGCGCTCGATACCAAGACCGAGCAGGACATCAAGCAGGCGCTCGACCTGGTCAGCCGCAACCGCACGACTCTGGTCATCGCCCACCGCCTGTCGACCGTGGTCAACGCCGACGAGATCATCGTCCTGCGCGATGGTCTCATTGCCGAGCGCGGCACGCACCAGATGCTGCTACTGCGCGATGGCCTCTACGCCCAGATGTGGAACCGCCAGCGCGAAGCCAGCGAGGCCGAGGAGCGCGCCCGTGAAGCCGCCAACGACCCAGAAGGCTTCGTCCGTCGTGGCCTGCCGGCAGCGGAGTAGGGGGTCAGCTGCGGGTTGGCTCGGCGTGGCGATTGAGCCAATCTTCTAGAACCGGCTTTCGGAAGGTTCCACCTTCGAGGTTGGCATAGATGAACTCGATCCATTCCTCCTCGCTCCCTGTGGGCGTTACGCCATTGGCCTCGAGGAAAAGGATCGTGCTGGCGAAGGCGACGCGCTTTTTGCCGTCGATGAACCCGTGATTCATGGCGAGGCTCTCCCATAGCGCCGCGGCCTCCTCGATCACGTCGGCATAATATCCGGTCTGCGGCCGCAACAGCGCCGACAGGATCAGCCCTTCATCTCGCACGCCGGCCGCGCCGCCATAGAGGCTCAGCTGCTGGTCGTGGATCCAGACGATGTCGTCCAGGGTCAAGTAGATGCGTTCGGCCATTTACTTGGCCAGCGCTTCATAGACCTTGCCCCACCGCTTGACGCTCTTCGCATGAAGCTTAACGATCAGTGGATTGACCCCAGACGCGCCTTCGGTCAGGCGCCGGTAGTCTTCGGCCGAGACGACCACGGCCACGTCGCGCCCGTTCTTCTGGATACGGACGGGTTCCTTATGGACCATGTCCAGCAACTCCCCGAACTTGTTCTTTGCATCGGTAGCGGTCATTTCAGCCATTTTGCCTACTCCATCCAACTCAGCTAAATTAGCTGACCGGCTGCGAAGTTTCAACCCCGCGTAAAACAAAAGGCCCGCGATTGCTCGCGGGCCCAGTCCGTCCTTGGAGGATAACGTCGTCTATTCGGCGGCGTGCCGCGTCTCGTCCGGCTCGTCGCTGTTGGCGGGAGCGGGCAGGGGCGCCGCCGTCTCCGGCACGTCGATGATCTCGCCCTCGGGTGTCACCGCTCGGGCGCGGCGCCGAAACAAGAGCCCGAAGAGCCAGCCGGGCAGGTGCCACAGGCCGAGGAAGAACCGGCCGACCTGGTGGCCCGCAACCTTCGGGGCCACGATCATCACCGGCACCATCACCAGCGTCAGCGTCGTGGAGACGAACAGGCCCGAGACCAGCGCCTGGGACAGCGCCACGAACCATGTACCGGCAAGCCCGCCCACCGTGATCTCGCGTCCGATGAAGTCGAACTCGACGTTGAGCGCCATCGGGATGACGCCCAGCGCCGTCACCGTCGCGGTGAGCAGCACCGGTCGCACGCGCTGGCTGACCGTCAGCAGCATCGCCTTGATCGGCTCCACGCCGTCGTCGCGGCTGTAGTGGTTGTAGGTGTCGGTGAGCACGATGCCGTTCTTCACCACGATGCCGGCGAGTGCCACGATGCCCAGCCCGGTCATGATCATCGAGAACGGCGTGTGCGTCACGGCCAGGCCGAGCATCACGCCCGCCAGCGACATGCCGACGGTCGAGATGGTGATGAACACCTGCCAGAAGCTGTTGTACTCGAGCAGCAGCACCAGCGCGATCATTGCCAGGGCCACCACGAAGGCCTTGCCGATGAAGGCGCCCGTCTCCGCGTTCTGTTGGTCCTGGCCCTCGAACGACACGTGCACGGTCGACGGGATCGTGCCGGTCTTGGTCTGCTCCTGCACCCACTGCTTGACCTGCTGCACCTTCTCGTTCGCGTTGATGCCGGGCTCCAGGTTGGCGCCCACCGTCATCGAGTAGGCACCGTCATAACGGCTGATCGTCGCGACCTTGGGCACGGGCGTGCGCTTGATGAAGTTGCTGACCGGCACCTCGCCCTGTGAGGTCGCGATCTTGAGTGAGTCGAGTGCGTCGAAGCTCCGCTCGTTCTCCGGCAGCCGCACGCGGATATCGAGCTCGTCCGTCGCGTCTTCCGGCTGGTACGAGCCCACCTTCACGCCGCCCGTCACCAGCTGCACATAGGGGCTGAGCTCGCGCACGCCGATGCCGTACTTGGCGGCGGCGACACGGTCAATCGTCACCTCCCAGTCGATGCCCGGCGAGGGGCGGCCGTCCTCGACGTCGATACTGCCTTTGACCTCGTTCTGCACATAGTCGCGCAGTTTGGCGACGACCGGGATGAGTTCGTTGTAGTCCTGGCTCTCGACCCTCACGTTGATTGCCTTGCCCGACGGCGGACCGTTCTCGGCCGCCGCGATCTGGACATCGAGACCCGAGATCGACTTGGACTTGTCGCGGATCTCCTGGAAAATCTGCGCGGCGGGCACGCGGTCCTGCCAGGGCAGCAGCTGCAGCTGGATCGTCCCGATCGTGTCCGGTGGCGCGTTGCCCCCGAAGCCTCCCGAGCCGCCTCCGAACGACATCACGGCGTCCTGGATACCCTGGACGGTGAGGACTTTGGCTTCGACCTCGCGCATCATGTCGCGGATCTGGATCGGCGAGTAGTTGCCGCGGGCGATCACGTCCACCGTGCCCTGCTCGGGCTCGGAGTCGGGGAATAGCACCACCCCGGCTGGATGCGCGAACATGAAGATGGCGACGATCACTGCAAAGCCGATCGGCAGTGTGATCAGGGGATAGTGCAGCAGCTTGCTCATCGCTCGGACGTAGATGCCCGTGATGCCGCCGACCTTCTTCACGTCGAACTTGTCGGGATACATCACGATATCGGCCTTGGCCTTGGCCACCGGGTCGATATGGGTGCGCGCGATCAGTGCGCCGATGACGGGCATGAACACCAGCGCCGACATCAGCGAGGCGCCCATCACCACGATCACGATGATCGGCAGGTAGCTCATGAACTTGCCGATGATGCCCGGCCAGAACAGCAGGATCACGAACGCACACAGCGTTGTCGCGGTGGCGGAAACCACCGGCACGAACATCTTGCGTGCCGCCATGATGAAGGCTTCCCGCTTCGGCACGCCCTCCTGCAGCTTTCGTTCGGCGTACTCCACTACCACGATGGGGTCGTCGACCAGCACACCCACGGCCAGCACCAGGCCGAACATGATCATCATGTTGAGCGTCATGCCCAGCAGGCTCGTGACCAGGAACGCGATCATGAACGAGATCGGGATCGAGGTACCGATCATCAGCGCGGGGCGGATGCCGAGGGCGCCCACGCAGACGATCATCACCAGAGCAACCGCGGTCAGCACCGCCGCCTGCAGCGAGTTGAACTGGCTCTTGGCGGTCTCTGACTGGTCGAGCAGATACGAATGCTGGATGCCCGTCGGCCAGGCCTTGGTCACCTCGTCGGTGGTCGCCTTCACCTTGTCGACCACGTCGATGACGTTGGTTCCGAGCTTCTTGACCACGCCCAGCGTGATCGCCGGCTTGCCGTTCACGTCCGCGTAACTCGTCGCATCCTTGAAGGTGCGCGTGATCTGGGCCACGTCACCGAACGTCACCACCGTGTCGCCTGAGGTCTTGAGCGGCAGCGAATAGACGTCCTGCGGCGTGTTGATGAGGCCCGGCACCTGGACGTTGAAGGAGCCTTTGCCGGTGTCGATCGTACCCCCGGGCACCACCATGTTGTTCTTCGCCAGCGCGTCGAGCAGTTGCGCCGCTGTCAGGTTGTAAGCCTGCAGCTTTGCCTGATCGATGGTGACCTGCATCATCTCGTCGCGCGAGCCGCTGAGGTCCGCCGACTGCACTTCGGGCAGCTTCTGCAGGGCGTCCTGCAGGTCTTTGGCCCGCTGCACCAGCGCTCGCTCGGGCACGTCGCCATAGACCGCAACCGAGATCGAGGGGAACATCGCCGTCGATACGGCGGTGATCTTCGGTGTCGTCGCATCGCTTGGCAATGTTGCGCCGATGCCCTCAAGCGCCGCCCGGACATCGGCTTCCGCCTTGTCCTTGTTGGTGTTGACGTCGAACTCGAGCAGGATCGAGGCAAAGCCCTGCGTCGCCGTGGTCGTATAGTGGCTGAGCCCGTCGATATCCTTGATCTTGTCTTCGATCGGCTTGCCCAGCAGCCGCTCAGCATCCGCCGGCGACACGCCGGTATCGCTAACCGAAATGTAGAAGTAGGGGATGTCGATCGCGGGGAAGCTCTCGCGCGGCAGCGTCGCATAGGCCGCCGCGCCCGCGACGAGCAGCGCGACCATGATGGTGAGGACGACGCGCGGGGTCCTGAGGACCCGTTCGAGAAAGTTCATCATGATGCCGCTGGCTCCCCGTTCGCAGTCTTGGCGTCGACGATCTGGCCGGGCTGGACATATTCCTGTCCGACCGTGATGAGGTTGATTGTGCTGGGCAGGCCGACCACCCAGACGCCATCGCGTGTGTCCTTGATCGGGCTGACGGCGTGGAACGCAACTTTATTGCCGCCTTCGACCGTACGGATCCCCAGCACACCCTTGTCGTCGAGCGTCAGCGCCGATTGCGGGATCACCTGCACCGGGGCGCTCCCCACGTCCACCACGGCGGTGGCAGTAACGCCGTCGCGCAGCTTGCCCGCGGGGTTGGCCATCTCGATCTCGACCGGGAACGAGCGGGTCGCATCGTCGGCGCTGGCGCCGATATAGGTCACCTTGCCGTCGGCCGTCTCGCCGGTCACCGTCGTGATCTTGGCGGGCAGCCCGAGCCGTGCGTACTGAATCTTGGCTTCCGGGATCGAAGCAGTGAACAGCATCGGGTCGAGCTGCACTACCGTGGCACACGGAGCCCCGGCGGCGAGCATCGAGCCCACCTGCGCCAGCGGGTCTTCGACCACGCCGGGGATATCGGTCTTGATCACCGTCCGGTCGAGCTCGAGCTGTGCATTCTGCAGCGCCGTCTTTGCGCCGGCGAGCGTGGCTTGTGCGGCCAGCGACGTGTTCTGCGCCGCAAGGCCCTTTTGCACGAGCGCCTGGTTGGCGTCGAATGCGGTCTGTGCCTGGTCGACTGCAGCTTGCGCCTGCTGCACGGCAAGCTGCCGCGCACCCTGGTCGAGCGTGCACAGCGTATCGCCTGGTTTGACCGTCTGGCCCTTGGTCACATTGACCTGCTGCACGGTGCCCGACGTCTGCGCGACCACCGACACCGACGCTTTGGCCTTGGTCTTGCCGAGCAGCGGCACGTCGATAGCCATCGGCTGCGCCTTGAGGATGTCGATGCGAACGGAACGTGGTGCGGCATTGGCGCCGTTGCCCGATGTGTCGTTACGCTCGGCAATCGTCTTGCTGGGGTCGATCGCTTCAGAGGGCCGCTTGTCGATGCCGGAGTTCTCGACCGCACTCGTCAGCGGCCCGCCGTTCTTTTCGATCAGCGAGACCACCGGCTTCTCGCCGTTGCCTGGCCCCTTGCCGCCGATCACCAGCGTCCCGCTGGCGAGCCAGACGGCAAGCACAAGGACGATGACCAGCGCGACGCCGTAAGAGTAAATCGCACGCATTCAGAAAAAGCCCTCTATTCTGCGGCTTGGGCGGCATCGGGCCGCGCCAGCGCAATCAGTTCGCCCATGTGCGCGTCGATGTAGTCACGCGCGAAGGCCATGCAAGACCGGCCGTAGTCGATTATCCATCGGTCGGCCGGTTGCGAGTGGTTGGTCTCGAGACGGTTCATTTCGGCGATGGCGGCATCGAGCGAGGCAAGCCGCTCCTTGAGCCGCACCTGCACCAGCGACTGCGGCAGTTCGGACGCAAAGCGCGCGAACAGCAGGAACTCGCTGCGGTACTCATCCTCGCCCAGTTGCTCGAACAGCGAGTTGATGAACTCGCGCCGGCCGACCGGGGTGATGGAATAGATCTTCTTGGCGGGCTTGCCGTCCTGCTGTTCGACCCGCGAGGTCACCAACCCGTCCGTTTCGAGCTTCTGCAACGCCGGATAAATGGCGCCGTAGCTCGCATCGACGAAGTAGGAGTAATCCCCCTCGGTCGACATCTTGCGGATTTCGTAACCTGTCGCATCCTCGTCATAGAGGATTGCGAGACAGATGGTGCGGACGTTCATGCGTTATGCTCGTGTGACATATGCCGGGCCAGAATATGACGGCCCTATATACGCACACGGAGTTCACCGCAATTGCATTACACGCACGTAAGGTATGCGCGGTTAAGGGATGGTGATGCCCCATAATCGCGTTCGAACGCGATTTTTGCGTCCCCGAAGGGCATATGTGTGATGCAAAAATTATTGGGCGGCGAGCAGCCGGCGCATCTCGGCGGCGCCGCGTTGCGCGAGCTCAGCCGTCGCGGCGGCGATGAAGAACGGGTTGAGATTGTCGCCGCCCTTGCCGTAGCGCAGCGGACTGCCGTCGAGGCAAACCACTGATCCGCCAGCGCTTTCCAGCACCGCCTGGCCGGCAGCCGTGTCCCACTCCGAGGTCGGCGTGAAGCGCGGATAGAGCTGTGCCTCGCCTTTCGCCACCAGGCAAAATTTTAGCGACGAACCTACGGAAACGTCCTCAACAACTTGAAATGTCTGGCAAAACCCGTCGAGCGCATCGTGCCCATGTGACCGCGACGCCACCACTCTCATCGGCCCGTCGGGGACCGTACGAAGTGCTAAGTGCTCGTCCCTGTTGGTGATTTCGACCGCGCCGGTGTCCGGACTGGCCACGAACGTCGCTCCAGTCGCCGGCGCGAGCACTACGCCGTAGGTGGGTTTACCGCCCTCGCAGAGTGCGATGTTGACGGTGAACTCGCCGTTGCGCTTCAGAAATTCCTTTGTTCCATCAAGGGGATCGACCACAAAGAAGCGCTCGCCCAGGGTCGGTACGACGCCGGCCGCAGCGCTCTCTTCCGCCAGAACCGGGATGCCAGTCGACGCCAGTTTCTCCAGGATGATGGCCTCGGCGCGCTGGTCCGCGACCGTCACTGGCGACCCGTCGGCCTTCGAAACATGTTCAAAATCAGAGAGATAGACGTCCATGATGGCGGTCGATGCGGCGCGGGCGGCGTCGAGCATGAGAGCGAGAAGATCCTGCGTCATGCCGCTCCTCTAGGGGCCGGCCGCGCCGCTGTCTATCGACTTTTGCGCGACGATTTGGATGATGCACTTATGCCCTTTCCGGACGCAAAAATCCTCGATCAACACGATCCGCTCGCGCATCTTCGCGACCGTTTCGCACTCCCCGACGGCCTCATCTACCTCGACGGCAACTCGCTCGGCGCACTGCCGAAGTCGGTTGTCGAACGCATGCAAACCGTCGTTGGCACCGAATGGGGCCGCGACCTCATCACCAGCTGGAACAAGCACGACTGGATCGATCTCCCCCGCCGCGTCGCTGCGAAAATTGCGCCGCTGATTGGGGCCGAACCGGGCAGCGTGATCGTCGCGGACTCGACATCGGTCAATATCTTCAAGCTGTTGGCGGTGGCGCTGACGAAGCGGTCGGAGCGGAAGGTGATCCTCACCGAGCAAGGAAATTTCCCGACCGACGTCTATGTCGCGGGCGGTATCGCGCGCCTGATGGGCCGGGGCCACGAGGTGCGGCTCTCCACGGCAGACTCGCTGGCTGAGGCCACGACAGAAGAGGTCGCTGTCGTGATGCTGACGGAGGTGAACTACCGGACCGGGGCGCGGCTCGACATGCCGGCGCTGACCAGGCGGGCGCATGAGGCCGGCGCTCTGATCATCTGGGACCTCTGCCACTCGGCCGGCGCAGTGCCGGTCGATCTCGCGGCTGCCGGCGCCGACTTCGCTGTCGGCTGCGGCTACAAGTTTCTCAACGGCGGGCCGGGCGCGCCTGCCTTCGCCTACGTTGCGCCGCAGCACCAGGGTGGATTGCGGCAGCCCTTGCAGGGGTGGCTCGGCCACGAGGCGCCCTTCGAGTTTGCACCAGACTATCGACCGGCCGAAGGGGTGGATGCCCTCCGCGCTGGCACGCCGCCGATCCTGTCAATGTCAGCGCTCGATGCCGCTCTCGACGCTTATGACGGCGTAGACATGCACGCGGTGAAGGCCAAGGCCGATGCGCTGTTCGATCTGTTCGTGCGCGAGGTTGAAGCGCAGGCGCCATCACTCGAGATCCTGACGCCGAGGGAGGCCGAGCGGCGCGGTTCGCAGATCAGTCTTCGCCATCCCGAAGCCTACGCGGTGATGCAGTCGCTGATCGCGCGTGGCGTGATCGGCGATTTCCGGCAGCCGGACATCATCAGGCTCGGCCTTACGCCGCTCTATCTTCGGTACGCGGATGTGCAGCGCGCGGCGGAAATCCTGGGCGAGGTGATGCGCTCGGGGGAATGGGACCGGGCCGACTACAAGAGACGTGCAAAGGTGGTGTAGATCGGTGCGCTCCGCATATCTGCGCACGCAGGCGCCCTCTACGACACGGCGGATGAAGCAGGCAGCCGAAGCGGCTAGAACGTTCTTCCGACGACCCGTTTCACCTTCTCGATGAACGCCTTCAGGCCGTCGGGCGTGACGTTGTTCATATCGTAGAGTGCGAGATAGGTCGGCGGCGACCAGCCACCGAAGGTGACCCAGCCCCAACGCTTGGCAAAGCGGCGCGGTGGATCGCCCATCAGCCAGGTGCGGAAGCGATCGCCGCCATAGGAGGTCACGAAGACGACCTTGCGGATGTGCTTGAGGTTGGGCTTGAGCTTACCCTTGTCGGCGCTGTCACCGCCCTCGAGGATGAAGGAGACTCCCGGTATGAACACGCGGTCGAAATAGCCCTTGAGGATCGCCGGGAAACCGTAGTTCCACACAGGATGCACAACCACGAGCCCCTCGGCGGCCATCAGCCGATCCACATAGGGCTTGAGGTCGGGCGTCACATTCTCGGATACGTCATGGTACTGCAGCCGCCCCTCGCGGCTCATCACCGGATCGAATCCCTCGGCGTAGAGGTCGACCGGGTCGGCCTGGTGGCCGTGTGCCTCAAGGGCCTCGAGAACGGCGTTGTAGAGTGCGTGGTTGTAACTCTCCGCGACGGGATGGGCATGTAGCACCATCACCCGCATCAGGCGGCGCCCAGCGTCTTGAGGCCCTCGAACAGCCAGGCGCGGCCGGAGTCGAAGTCGAAGTTCGGGTCGTCCCAGGCGATCATCTTGCCCGGATTGAGGATGCCCTTGGGGTCGGCCTGCTTCTTGAACTCGAGCTGGTCGCGGTCAGTCTTCTTCATGCCGCCCTCTTCGAGCGTAAAGCGGTGCGGATTGAAGACGAGGCAGCCATTTTCCTCATGCAGCCGAATGATCTCCTCGAGCCGCACCTCCGTCGTGTAGCGGACGATCGGCAGGCCTGAGAAGACAATGCGGCCGTCGAACCGGTTCATCTCGATGTGCATCGGCATCTCGTCGCCGAACAGATCGATCGCCCATTTTACGTGCTCGAGATCGGGATACTGCGTCTGCAGGTACGTGATCGACGGATCGAGCTTGAGGCCGCGCAGCGTCGTGTGGTTCCAGGCGAGCTCGTAGATCGGCGGCAGCTTCTTCTTTTCCTCTTCGGCCAGGGTATCGGTGCGCAGCAGCAGGTCGGCCTTGTGGAAGGCGATGAGATCCATCAGCGCCGGGACAGCTGCCGGCGCCGCCATCAGGAGCACAACCGACTGGTCGCGATGTTTGATGTAGGGGCGATGACGGTTGAACCAGTCGTAGGGGACCGGCGCCGCGACCGGTGAAATCTCCTTGAGGAGCAGGCCATCCTGCCGGGCACACTGCTCGCCGAAGGCACAGGCGTCGAGCACGGAGTCGAAGCCGACCATGACGTCGACCCAATCATGCGCCGTGGCGAGCGGCATCTCGACCTCGACGATGATGCCGTTGGTGCCGTAGGCGTGCGCGACCTTGAGGATGTCGGGGCCAACGAGGTCGAGCACACGCGGAGTCGCTTCGCAGGTGATGACCTTGAGGCCCAGGATGTTGCCGAAATTGCGCAGTCCGCCCCAGCGGATCGACCCGACGCCTCCGGAACCGCCGGCGATGAAGCCACCGAGCGTCGCCATGCGATAGGTCGAGGGATGGAAACGAAGCTCGCCGCCGACCGCCGCTTTGGTCTCGTCGTCGAGCTTTTCGAGGATGATGCCCGCTTCGGCGCGCACCCGATCCTTGTCGATCCGGATGACGTGGGTAAGGCTGCTGAGGTCGAGGATGACACCACCCGACAGCGGCATCGCCTGGCCGTAGTTTCCCGTGCCGGCGCCGCGCGGCGTCACCGGAATGCCAGTCTTGAAGGCTGCGCTGAGGATGGTCGCCACATCGTCCTGCGTGCGTGGCGTGACCACGAGCTGGGCCGTGACGTTCTCGAGCTCGGCCTTGAGCCGCGGTGAGTACCAGTAATGGTCGCGACTCTTCTGCTGCACGATGCGCGGATGGTCCTGCACCGGAATGTCGCCCAGTGCGGCACGGAAGGCGGTCAGGTCCATCTCAGGCCTCCATCAGGTCGTCGAGTTCACGATAGTCGGGCAGGGTCGTGTCGATCGGGTGGCCGTTCCGCAGCACCACGCGATCGGCCTGCGGGCGGGCGAAGAGCTCGGTCCAATTGCGGGCGCGGAACAGCAGCAGGTCTGCCGGCGTGCCGGGCTCGATCTGCGCCCTGTAGCCGAAGCCGGCAATAGCGGCCGCATCGGCGCCGTTGCTGCGCGCCCAGCTCCAGGCCTCGTCCTGCGGGTGGTCGAAATGCAGGATCCGCGCCCCTTCCCGGAGCACTTCGAGGCCATCGAGATCGCCATAGGCGTAGAACGGATCGCGCGTGTTGTCCGAGGCAATTGCGACCTTCACTCCGGCGGCGCGGAACTCGTGCAGCAGCGTCACGCCGCGTCGGACCGGGGTCGCATGGCCGCTGGGCTCGCGGTCCTGCAGGTACATGTTGCACATCGGCAGGCTGACGACGGAAATGCCGGCGCGCGCCACCTTGTCGATGGTGCGGCGCTGCGTTGCCTCATCCTGCACGGTGAGCACGCAGCAGTGGCCCGCGAGGACGTGACCGGTGTAGCCGGTCTCCAGCACTGCTTCGGCGAGATGTTCGAGCGCATGCGCGCTCGGATCGCCCGTCTCGTCGGTATGAAGGTCGAGATCGAGGCCGAGATCGCCAGCTTTCTCGACCAGACGCAGCATCGCTTCTTTCGACCGTGGATGGACCGCAACCGAACCGCCCAGCAGTCCGCCGGCTGCCTTGACGGTACGCGCTACGGCATCGAGCATTGGTGCATCGAGCAGCACCTCGGCATCGATCAGAGCGACGCCTTGGAGCTCGACACGGTCGCGCCACTTGTCGCGCATCTCGGCAAAGAGCGACCAGCTGATCTCGTGCTGCGGCGGAAACGAGTCGAGGTGCGTCCGGATGGCTGCGGTGCCGTGCGCGTAGGCGGCGCGCAGTGAGAAATCCATGCGGCGGCCGACGTCGGTCGCCGACCAACGGCCGACTCGGTCGCCACGGACCGCGTTGAGCGCGCCGATCCAGGTGCCGTCGGGATTCTGCGTGCGCGGCCAGATATGGCCCTTGTCGAGATGGGTGTGGATATCGACGAACGCGGGAAGCACCAGTCCGTGGTCGAGATCGCGTCCGGGGCCCGGTTGATGCGGCGTGATGGCGACGATACGGCCACGGTCGAGGGCGATATCGACATGCTCCATACCGCCGCCGGGACGGCCCATCAGCGCGGACGGCACCAACGCGTTGCGAAGGGTTTCCATCAGTTTTCGCGCCGCACCGCGCTCTCGTGCCAGCGATGTAGCACCAGCCACGAAATGAACGAAGTGACACCAAAGATCGCAACGCCGGTCGCGGTCAGCAGGATCAGCGCCGCGTAGAGACGCGGCATATCGAGGCGATAACCGGATTCGAGCAGACGAAAGGCGAGGCCCGAGCCGGCACCGGCGCTGCCCGCGGCGAATTCGGCAACCACGGCAGCGATCAGTGACAGGCCGCCGCCGATGCGGAGCCCCGTCATGAAGTACGGCATGGAGGCCGGGATTTTGAGGAAGATGAGCTGCTGCCAGCGTCCCGCGCCATAGAGATCGAACAGATTGAGCAGGTTGTGGTCGACGCTCTTGAGCCCCTGCACCATGTTGCTGAGGATCGGGAAGAACGCGACGAGGAAGGCCACGATCAGCAGTGCAGTCTGCGTGTTCGGCGTGTAGATCAGCAGCAGCGGCGCGATCGCGACAATCGGCGTCACCTGCAGCACCACAGCGAACGGGAACAGCGCGAGCTCGATCCATTTCGACTGAACCAGAACGATCGCGAGACCTACGCCGCCGATGAGCGCCAGGATCAGCGCTTCGAAGGTGATCGACAGCGTAACCCACAGCGAAGGCAGCAAAGTCGGCCAGCCGACGGCGAGCGCCCCCACGACATCGACCGGACTGGGCAGGATGTATTTCGGCGTTCCACTGACGATGACGTAGACTTCCCAGGCGATGATCGCCAGCACCAGCATGCCAACCGGCACGACCACGCGCAGGACCTGCTCGCTGACCGAAGTCCTGGGAGCGGGGATGACCGTATTGGCGTCGGTGCCCAGAGTATCGTTCACGGCCTGAGCCATCAGTGTGCTCCTCCGCCGGCCTGGATCGCGTCCTGCAGCGCCTTGCTGACCAGCGCGGTGGTGGCGCGGTATTCCTCCGACGTGCGGTATTCGTCGCTGCGCGTGGCCGAGGTTGCCAGCGGGATATCGGTGAAGACCTGGCCGGGGCGCGACCGCATCACCACGATCCGGTTGGACAGATAAGCGCTCTCGAACACTGAGTGGGTGACGAAGATGACCGTCACGCCGGACGACCGCCAGAGCTTGAGGACATCGTCGTTGAGCTTCTGCCGGGTGATCTCGTCGAGCGCGGCGAAGGGCTCGTCCATCAGCAGGAGCTTTGGATCGGTGACCAGAGCGCGCGCGATCGACACGCGCATCTTCATGCCGCCCGACAGCTCGCGCGGATAGGCTTGGGCAAAATCGGCGAGCCCGACCAGCCCCAGCGTTTCCATGATTCGCGGCCGGGCATCCGCCTTGCGCATGCCCTGGAGCTTCAGCGGCAGGTAAACGTTGCCGAACACCGTCGTCCACGGCATCAGCGTGGGATCCTGGAAGACGAAACCGATGTCGCCCTGCGGCAGGCCCTTGGCGTTGATTGTCGAGCTGGGCCACTCCACCGTGCCGGAGGAGGGCGCTCCAAGCCCGGCGATGATGCGCAGCGCCGTCGACTTGCCGCAGCCCGAGGGACCGAGCAGGCTCAGGAACTCACCGGGCTCGACCGTGAGCGACATGTTGGAGAGCGCCAACGTGCCATTGGAAAATACCTTCGAGACGCCCTGCATGGTGACGACCGGACGGGCGTTGGATGTCGATGCCGCGGACGGCGTTGCACTAGAGGTTTCGATAATTGCCAAGAGGTCGTTCGTTCCGAAATGACAGGAAGCGCGGCCGGGCGCGCTTCCTGTAGCCTGTTGGGTGGGACCGCTGCGGCGGAGCCTTACTTCTTCACGAGGTCCATGCCGACGCCCTTGCAGACGAACTGCGTGGTGTAGGCGGCCTTGTAGTCGATCGAGGAGTCGATCAGCTTCAGGCCCACCAGCATATCGTAGAACGACTTCTGCCGCTCGTCGGTCATGCAGCCGATGCCCTTGGTCTCGGCATCGCCGGACACCAGGATGCCGTGGTCCTTGAGCTGCTGGATCGAGAAGGCGATCTGGTCGTCCGTCATCTCCGGATTGTCCTTCTTGATGAGGTCGTTGGCCGCCTTGTTGTCACCGTAGAGGTAGTTGTACCAACCGATGATCGAGGCATCGACGAAGCGCTGCACGAGGTCCGGATTGTCCTTGACCAGCTTGGTGGTGGTCTCGATGGTGGTCGAATAGGGGGCGTAGCCGTTGTCGGCGAACAGGAAGACGTTGGGATCCTCGCCCGAAGCATTCTTCACCGCGAGGGGCTCGGAGGTCACATAGCCCTGCTGCGCCGACATCTTGTCGGCGATGAACGGCGCCGGGTTGAAGGTGTAGGGCTTGTACTGCTCGTCGCGGAAGCCTTTGAAGTTGGCCTTCATCCACACGAAGTCGGTGACGAAGATGTCCTTGCCCATGAAGATGGTGTCGGCCTTGGCGATGTCGGCGAAGGTGTCCATACCGACGCCCTTGTGGGTCATCAGGATCTGCGGATCCTTCTGGAACATGGCGGCGACGTTGATCACCGGGATACCCTGCTTGATGTCGTCGTACAGGCTGAACTGGCCGCCCATGTAGAAGTCGATCTTGCCTGAGATCAGCAGCGCCTCGTTGGCCGCCTGCGGGCCGCCCTGCACGATCGTGACGTCGAGTCCGTACTTCTTGTAGGTGCCGTCCGCGACCGCCTGGTAGAACCCACCGTGCTCGGCCTCGGCCAGCCAGTTGGTGCCGAACTTCACGCTGTCGTCGGCAAACGCCGGCGCGCCGAATGCCAGCAGCGTCCCCAATGCCAGCAATTTGGATGTGACTCGCATAGGTCGTCTCCCTGTTGACGAGTGCCCCGTCACCGGCGTCTGTTGTTGTTTCGCCCACGCCGGTGGATGCCCATGGCCGGGCATCTTACCGCCGATTAAGAGAGCGTGTCTGACAAAAAGAAAAGCCTAAAAGCGCGGCATTCGACGAACTGCTCATCGAACAGCCGCCGAGGCACGCTTTGGGGCTGGAAATCAAGTGCTTTTGCCGCTTAGCTGGGCACCTCCAGAGGCCGTTATGCACATCCCACTTTCGCCCACGACGATCCATCCGCCATTTTCCGCTTACAGCAACGGAGTCGAGGTTCCCCCCGGCCAGAAGCTGGTCTTCTGTTCCGGCCAGCTCGGCATCGAGCAGGACGGAACGGTGCCCGCCTCGGCGGCGGAGCAGGCGGAGCTTTGCTTCGACAATATCGCGGCGATCCTCGCCGAATCCGGCCTCGGGCTCGAGCATGTGGTGCGGATCAACGCGTTCGTTTCCGGCCGCGAGCATTTGCGCCCCTATATGGACGTGCGCAACAAGCGCTTCAGCCCGCCGTTTCCCGCCTCGACCCTGGTGATCGTCTCCGGCTTCGCGCGGCCCGAATTCGTGGTCGAGGTCGAGGTTGTCGCGGCCGGTCCGGCGTCGGAGGCCTGAGATGGCGCGCAGGATCTGGTGGACCGATTTTCCGGCGCCCGAATACGACCGCATCGACCCGAACAAGACGATCGCGCTCCTGCCCATCGCGGCGGTGGAGCAGCACGGCCCGCATCTGCCGGTCGGGGTGGATTCCATCCTCAATCGCGGCTGTCTCGATTTGCTGATCGAGCGGGTCCCACCCGATCTCGACTTGCGCATTCTTCCGGTGCAGCAGGTCGGCAAGTCCAACGAACATGTGTGGGCCCGCGGGACCGTGACCCACACGGCGCATACGCTGATCGACGCCTGGTACGAGCTCGGCGCCTCCGTCAGCCGCACGGGGGTGAAGAAGCTCGTCTTCATCAATTCGCACGGCGGCAACGAGGAGATCATGGGCATCGTGGCCCGCGAGCTGCGCGTCCGCGAGAACATGCTCGTGGTCAAGACCGGCTGGACACGCTTCCAGCCGCCTGAGGGCATGTTGACGGACATCGAGAAACGCCACGGCATCCATGCCGGCGACCTCGAAACCTCGTTGATGCTGCATTTCCGGCCGGACCTGGTGCAGATGGACAAGGCGCAGGACTTCCGCTCGATCGCCGCACGCGACGAACAGCGGTTCAAATATCTGCGTCCGACCGGCACGCACGCCTACGCCTGGATTGCCAAAGACCTCAATCCCGCCGGCGCGGTGGGCAATGCCAGCAATGCCAGTGCCGAGCGGGGCCGGATCTTCGCCGATGCCGAGGTCAGCGGCATGCTCGAACTGCTGCGCGAGGTAGAGGCATTTCCGCTCCCGCAAGGAGATTCCTCGGCCTGAGGGTGCTGCCGGAACAGGACAGGTAGGGCGCCGCCGCCACGTTGATGCAGAATATGCGCAGGCGGAACCGGGCTTAGCACCATTCGTTGTGGCGGCAGCGTCATCCCTGGGCGTTGCGAGCTTGAAACGAGACCCCGAATTGGCACAGGCAGTCCGTGCGACGGCCTATTTTCTGTGGGAACAGGACGGACGGCCCGAGGGCCGAGCCTTCGAGTATTGGCTCAAGGCCAAGGAAATCCACCAGCGCCAACTCGCCTATGATCGTTGGCTGGCCGAGGGAAGCCCCGAAGGTCGGGACCTCGACATCTGGGTCGAGGTTTCGCAGGAAATCGACGAAAGCTAGGGCGGCTCCGCCCTATAGGCATGCCGCTGGAAATTCTGTTATTTCCGGCGCGTCCGTTGCTTTGCGGGGCACCCCCGCCGCGATGGATGCGCTTTTGCATGTTCATGAGGCATTGACGTCGTGCTGCAGCCGTTCCGAACTGCCATCAACGGGCTGCCCCGACGCACAAAGAGCCTTGCCCTCGTGGCGTTCGACGCGGTGGCGCTCGTCGGGGTGCTGTGGCTGAGCTTCCAGCTGCGTCTGGCCGGCAACTTCGAGCCGAGCCTCGCGCAATGGGTGATGATCCTTTTGGCTCCAGTCGTGGCCCTGCCGATCTTCCTCCGCCTCGGGCTCTATCGAGCGGTCATCCGGTATTTGCCGGAACGCGCGGTGTTCACGGTGCTCTGGGCGATGCTGCTCGCGACCATCGGCTGGGTCGTGGTGCTCTTCATCGCCGAGCTGAGCCGAATTGCCGTCCTGCCGCGCACCGTGCCGATCTTCTATTTCCTGCTCGGCACGATCGTCGTCGCCGGTTCCCGGTTCCTGGCCAAGTTCCTCCTTTATCCAAACCGGGATGCGAAAGACGATCGGCCTCGCGTGGTGATCTACGGGGCCGGCGAATCGGGCCGGCAGATCGCCGCAACGCTGGCCGGGCAGGGCGGCATGACCGTCGCCGGCTTCATCGACGATGACAAGAACCTGCAGGGTCGTGACGTCTCCGGTGTACGCGTGTTTCCGCCGTCACGCCTCGACGAACTGCTGGCCGATTCAGGCGCGCGCGAGATCATCCTGTCGATGACATCGCTGGATTCGCCGCGACGCCAGGAAATCTATTCCGATCTCAGCCGCTTTCCAGTGAAGGTGCGCACACTGCCGTCGCTGCGCGAGATTGCGTCCGGGCGGTACCAGGTCAACCAGCTCCGCGAGATCGATATCGACGACCTGCTTGGTCGCTCCTCGGTGCCTGCCGATCCGGAACTACTGCAGGAAATGATTGCCGCCAAGGCGATCCTCGTGTCGGGCGCCGGCGGCTCTATCGGTTCCGAACTCTGCCGCATCATCGCGCGGCTGGAGCCGAAGCTGCTGGTGCTGCTCGAGGCCAACGAGTTCGCACTCTACCAGATCGAGCGCCAACTGGCGAAGGATGCGACGTTCCCGGTGGTGCCGGTGCTTGGCTCGGTCGGCGATGATGCGCTGGTGCGCCGCGCTCTCAAGGCGCACGGCATCGACGCCGTGTTTCATGCGGCAGCGCATAAGCATGTGCCGTTGGTCGAGCTCAACGTGCTCGAAGGTATTCGCAACAATGTGTTCGGCACCGAGACCATTGTGCGCGCTGCGTTCGAGAGCGGCGTGCGGCATTTCGTGCTGATCTCCACCGACAAGGCGGTGCGGCCGACCAACGTGATGGGCGCCACCAAGCGCTGGGCCGAATTGATCGTTCGCCACTATGGCGACCAGGCGACGGCCGGCCGGACGGAGCAGCGGTTTGCGGCCGTCCGCTTCGGCAACGTGCTGGGCTCGAACGGTTCGGTTGTGCCGCTGTTTCGTGAGCAGATCGCCGCCGGCGGCCCCGTCACGCTGACCGACGAGCGCATGACCCGATACTTCATGTCGATCCATGAGGCCGCGGAGCTCATCGTACAGGCGGGCGCGTTAAGCGACGGCGGCGAGATCTTCCTGCTGGAGATGGGCAATCCCGTGAAGATCCGCGATCTCGCCGAGAACATGATCCGGCTCGCCGGCCTGACCGTGCAGTCGCCGGACAACCCGCACGGCGACATCGCCATCGAGGTCACCGGTATTCGGCCGGCCGAAAAGCTGTTCGAAGAGCTATTCTACGACGAAAAGCAGGCGGGACGGACCCGGCAGCCCAAGATCCTAAAGGCGAAGATGGCCGAACGCACCAACGTCGACTTCGCGGCGGCACTGCGCGACCTGCATGCTGCCTTCGAGCGGCAGGATGAGGCAAAAGTGCGGGAGCTGCTGTTCGAGATGATCGCGCTCAGCGCGGACTGACGAACGGCCGCTCCGGCGCACCGGCACCGAAAGCCACCGCCAGCAGGATCAGCGGGACATAGGCAACCAGCACCGCGAGCCAGCCCCACGACGTCGCCGCCCAGGCCATCGGCAGGAGCCAGATCACATTGAGGCCGATGAAGCTCAGCGTCACCGGCCGGTGAGCGCCGAAGCGGCGGGAAAGCACCTGGTACGCGTGGCGGCGGTGCGCTTCGAAGACTTTCTCCCGCAGCAGTAGCCGGCGGATAAGCGTTACGCTCGCATCGGTGGCGAAGGCCGCACTGAGAATCAGCCACTGCGGCAAGCTCAATACACCCTCGGCAATGGTCAGAAGCGCCAGGAAAGCGATGACGAAGCCGAGATACGTGCTGCCCGCATCACCCATGAAGATGCGCGCCGGCGGCCAGTTGAGCGCCAAAAAGCCGATGGCGGCCGCAGCAATGCCGATCATGCACCAGAACATCGCTCCATCGAAGAAATTCGGATCGTTGAGGGCGCTGAGGATGGCCGCTCCGACCAGCATGAAGATTGCCTCTGAGCTGGCGATGCCGTCGATGCCATCCATGAAATTGAAGAGGTTGATCCAATAGACGGCCCCGACGAGTGCGATGACCGCCACGGCGAAAGCGGGCAGCGGGATGCCGGTGTGGCGCTGCAGGTCGTCAAGCGGCACGGTGAGCCAGATGGCGACGGCAACGAGCGCCAGCTGCGCCGGCAGCCGCACCCGCGCTGGCAGCGGATGGCGATCGTCGTAAAAGCCGATGGCGGCGATGAGTACGCCGAGGATCAGGCCCGGCAGGAACGGCACGAGCCCGCTGGCCGACGCGGCCGCGAAAACCAGGCTGCCACCCAGCACGATTCCCACGCCGCCGCCGCCGGGCGTCGGCGTCGTATGCGAGGATCGGGCATTGGGCGTCTGGATGACGCCGAGGTGCTGCGCATTGGCGCGTACCAGAGCGGCCGCCACGAAGGCGGCGATGGCGGCGACGGCAACGAGCCCCAGATGCAGCAGCATGCCCGCCTTTTACGGGCCGCACGCCCCGGGCACAATCGGCCTACTGCGCCTTGCCGGTCTTTTCCGCCTTGGCCTGGTCATACCACCACACGTCCGGGAAGCCGATCGAATAGAGTGGCAGCTTGTCGGCGTGGCTGAAGCGATCCCAGTGGGCGATGCGCTCATTCTCGTTGGTGTAGCTGGGCACCACGATATGGAGCGCCAGGAGAACACGATCGAGGGCATGCACGGCTGCTACGAGCTCATCGTGCCCCTTGGCAAAGACAACCTTGTCGATCAGTGCGTCGACACCGGGGCTGGCGAGGCCGGCATAGTTGCTGCTGCTGTTGTCCTTGGCGGAGGCTGAGCCGAACATGAACTTCTGCTCGTTGCCCGGCGAAAGGCTCTGGATCCAGTCGGTGTAGGTGATCTCGAAATCGCGACTGCGGACACGGTTGGTGTACTCGGCGTCATCGACGTCGCGGACATTGACGGCGATGCCGAGTCGATTGAGCGCCTGCGTGTAGGGGTTGGTGACAGGGTCGAGCGTCGGGCCGTCCATCAGGATCTCGACGGTGAGCTGCTGGCCGTTGGCGTCCACCAACTGGTTGCCATTGAGGTGGTAGCCGGCGGCCGTCAGCAGATCGAGCGCCGACTTGAGGTTGGCACGGTTCTTGGCCGGATCGCCGCCGACAGGGTTGGTGTAGGCGGTCGTGAACACCTCGGGCGGAATCTTGTCCTTCACCGAATTGAGGATGTCGAGCTCCTTGCCGGTGGGCAGTCCGGAGGAGGCGAGAGGCGTGCCGAAGAAGAATGAGTTGATGCGCTGGTACTGACCGTAGAACACCGTCTTGTTCAGCGTCTCGAAATCGAAGGCGTAGTTGAAGGCCTCCCGCACCCTCACATCCTGGAATTTCGGATTGCGCAGGTTGAACACGAAGCCGACCATGCGGCCCTCGTCTGCGTTGGGCTGCGGATAGAGCTCCTGCAGGACGCGCTTCTGCTGCACCGCAGGGAAATCGTAGCCGGTCGCCCAGCGCTTGGCGCGGTTCTCGTCCCACCAGTCGAACTGATCTCCCTTGAACCCTTCGAAGGCAACGTCGGGATCGCGGAAGTACTCGAAACGGATCGTATCGAAATTATTGACGCCGATATTCACCGGCTCGTTGAGGCCCCAATAGTTAGGGTCGCGCGTGTAGGTGATGGACGAGCCGGCATCGAATTTGCTGAGCTTGTAGGGGCCCGAGCCCATCGGCAACTCCAGGGTCGAACTGGAAATGTCGCGCTGCTTGCCGGTGGCGTCCTTGCCTTCCCACCAGTGCTTCGGCAGCACCATCATCTGCCCCAGGATATCCGGCATCTCATGATTGTTTGTGCTCGAGAGGGTGAACGTCACCTGGTCCGCAGCAGTGGCTTCGACCTTGCTCACGTCGCTGTAGTATTGTTGCGAGTTGGGGTTGAGCTTGATCTCCTGCTGGAACGACCAGACGATATCGTCGGGAGTGATCGGGGTGCCGTCCTGCCACTTGGCCTTCGGATTGAGGCGGAAGGTCACCGACGAGATGTCGGGCGGATACGCGACTGCGTCGGCGATCAACGGATATTGCGAGCTCGAGTCGGACAGCGACGGCGTCATCAGCGTCTCGTAGACGAGGCCGAGTGCGATGGCTGGCTGGCCCTGCGGCAGGATCGGGTTGAAGGTGTCGAACGTACCGAAGGCAAACATGCGCGCGAGCCCGCCCTTGGGGGCGTCCGGATTGGCGTAGTCCCAGTGGCCATTGAGCGGCAGCGGCGGATCGTTGATCAGCGACAGCGAGGTGATCCACGGCCCGTTCTGCGCCGGATCGGCGAGAGCAGGTAAGGTGGTGAGGCTGAGGAGCGCGACGGCGGCAAGGGCGAGTTTCATGACAGCAGTCCCGACTGGAAAGGAGGCCGTAAGCCTCGGGCAGAATTTCAGCGAGACCTTAACACGCGGGCCGGCCATCGCTAGGCCAGGCCGGCGCTCACGCCGTGTAACGCCGCCGCGAGCAGGTTGCGCGTGTATTGGGTCTGCGGGGCGGCGAAGATCTCGGCGGTCGGGCCACTTTCGACGACTTTGCCGTCTTTCATCACCAGCACCTCGTCGGCCAGCGCCCGGACCACCCTGAGATCATGCGAAATGAACAGATAGGTGAGGCCGTGCCGGCGCTGCAAGTCGCGCAACAGGTCCACGATCTGGGCCTGGATGCTCATGTCGAGCGCCGAGGTCGGCTCGTCGAGCACGACGAACTTCGGTTCGAGCACCATGGCGCGGGCGATGGCAATGCGCTGCCGCTGGCCACCCGAAAATTCGTGCGGGTATTCGTGGGCGCGAGCCGGATCGAGGCCAACCTCCAGCAGCGCCCGTTCGACGCGCACCTGCCGCTCGGCGACGGTGAGGCTCGGCAGGTGCACGTTGAGCCCTTCGGCGACGATGGCGCCGATCGGCATGCGCGGCGACAGCGAGCCGTAAGGGTCCTGGAAGACGATCTGCATGTCCTTGCGCAGGGGGCGCATGGCGCCCCATGAGCGCGCCTGGATCTCGCTGCCGAGAAAAGCGATGCGGCCGTTGGACGAGGTGAGGCGGAGCAGCGCGCGGCCGAGCGTAGTCTTGCCAGAACCGGACTCGCCGACGATGCCGAGTGTCTGTCCGGCGCGGATCGCAAGGCTTACGCCGTCCACGGCCTTCACGACGCCGACGGTCCGACGCAGCACGCCGCGCTTGATCGGGAACCAGACCTTGAGTCCGTCGGCGCTGAGCACGACGGGAGCGTTGGGATCGTGGTGCGGCGGCTCGCCCTTCGGCTCCGCGGCCAGCAGTTTCCTGGTGTAATCGTGCTGGGGTGAGGTGAAAATCGACTGCGTCGGGGCGGCTTCGACGATTGCGCCCTCGGTCATCACGCAGACGCGATCGGCCATGGCCCGGACGATGCCGAGGTCGTGGGTGATGAATAGCATCGCCATGCCGTGCCTGGCCTGCAGCGACTTGAGCAGCGCGAGGATCTGGGCCTGTACCGTAACGTCGAGCGCCGTCGTCGGCTCGTCGGCGATCAACAGGTCCGGTTGGTTGGCCAGCGCCATGGCGATCATCACGCGCTGGCGCTGACCACCCGACAGCTGATGCGGGTAGCTTTCGAGACGCGCCTCCGCATCGGCTAGGCCAACCTCGTGCAGCAGCTCGAGCGTACGCGCGCGTGCGGTTGTTCGGCCCATGCCCTGGTGCGTGCTGAGGATTTCGCTGACCTGCCGTTCAATGGTGTGCAACGGATTGAGCGACGTCATGGGCTCCTGGAAGACCATCGAGATTTCGGAGCCGCGGATGCGCCGCAGCTCGCGGTCGCCGGCCTTAAGCAGGTCCTCGTCCTTGAAACGAATGCGGCCGCCGACCCTGGCCCCCGCCGGCAGCAGCCGCAGGATCGAGGCCGCCGTCACCGATTTGCCCGAACCGGATTCCCCAACAAGCGCCAGCGTCTCGCCCTTGGCGATCTCGAAGGAAATGCCGCGCACGGCATGGATCGCCCGCGCATCCAGCACGAAGTCGATCGTCAGCTTGTCGACCGACAGCAGCGCGCTCATGAAAAGGTCTTCCGCGGATCGAACGCGTCGCGCACCGCCTCGCCGACGAAGATCAGCAGCGACAGCATGATCGAAATGGTGAGAAAGCCGGTAAGCGCGAGCCACGGTGCGCCGAGGTTGTCCTTCCCTTGGGACAGCAACTCGCCCAGCGAGGGCGAGCCCGGTGGCAAGCCGAAGCCGAGGAAATCGAGCGAGGTGAGGGTGGTGATCGAGCCGCCGAGGATGAACGGCAGGAAGGTGAGGGTCGCGACCATGGCGTTGGGCAACAAATGCCGACGCATGATCGTGAGGTTGCCGACGCCCAGCGCTCGTGCGGCGGCGACATACTCGAAGTTGCGGCCGCGCAGGAACTCGGCGCGTACGAGCCCGACCAGTGTCACCCACGAGAACAGCAGCAGAATGACCAGCAGACTCCAGAAGCTCGGCTCGATCACGCTCGAGATGATCAGCAACAGATAGAGCGAGGGGATGGCAACCCACACATCGATGAAGCGCTGGATCAGGAGGTCCGTCCAACCGCCGAAATAACCCGAGAGAGCGCCCACGACGACGCCGATGACGGACGACAGCACAGTGAGCATGAGGCCAAACAGGACCGAGATGCGGAAGCCGTAGAGCAGCCGGGCAACGACGTCGCGGCCCTGGTCGTCGGTGCCGAGCCAGTGGATGTTGCCGACGATGCAGTCGGGGTCCTGGTCGCCCTGCGGATAGCCGCTGCAGCGGTCGGATGTCTTCATCGTCCAGGTCGGCGGCGCCGGCGCAGGGACGGGAAGATAGGCATCGATCGTATTGTACGAGTAGTGGATGAGTGGCCAGAACATCCATCCGTTGGCGTTGATCTCGTCGCGGTTGACCGGATCGCGATAGTTCGTCGTCGCAAGGAAGCCGCCGAACTTGCTCTCGGGGTAGTTGACGACGATGGGGAACAGCAGTTCGCCTTTGTAGGAAGCGATGATCGGCCGATCCGAAGCGATGAACTCGGAGAACAGCGAAATGAGGAAGAGGACGAGAAAAATCCACAGCGACCAGCTGCCGCGCCGGTTGGAGAAAAAATTGCGCAACCGGCGCTGCGTGATCGGCGACATGCCCTGACGGGCGGGCGCGGCGGCCGGAGCCGCAAAGTCGGCCGGTGCGAAGACCGGACCGCGAAACGAAAGGCTGCCGGCTGCGATCATATCTCGCGTGTCTCGAAGTCGATTCGCGGATCGACCCAGGCATAAGTGAGGTCGGAAATGAGGCTGATGACGAGGCCGAGCAGCGAAAAGATATAGAGCGTCGCGAACACCACAGGGTAGTCACGGTTGATCACCGACGTGAAGCCCAGGAGCCCGAGCCCGTCGAGCGAGAAGATGCTCTCGATCAGCAGTGAACCGCCGAAAAAGGCGCCGACGAACGCGCCGGGGAATGTCGCGATGACGATCAGCATCGCGTTGCGGAACACGTGCCGGTAGAGAATGCGCCGCTCGGTGAGGCCCTTGGCGCGCGCCGTCACCACGTATTGCTTGCGGATTTCCTCGAGGAACGAGTTCTTGGTGAGGAAGGTGGTGGTGGCGAACGCTCCGAGCCCCATCGAGATCACCGGCAGCGTGATGTGCCAGAGATAGTCAAGAATCTTCTGCCACCACGGAAAGTCTGCAAAGCCGGGCGACACCAGCCCTTTGAGTGGAAAGATGCTCCAGAAGCTGCCGCCGGCAAACAGGACGATAAGGAGGATCGCGATCAAGAAACCGGGCACCGCGTAGCCGATGATCACGACGGACGAGGTCCACACGTCGAAACGCGAGCCGTCGCGCACGGCCTTGGCAATCCCCAGGGGAATGGAGATGCCATAGCTGAGCAAGGTCATCCACAATCCCAGGGTGATCGAGACCGGCAGCTTCTCCTTGATGAGATCGATCACCGAGATGTCGCGGAAGATGCTGCGTCCGAAATCGAAGCGCAGGTAGCCCCACATCATGTCGCCGAAACGGACGAGCGGCGGCTTGTCGAAGCCGAACTGCGCCCGGATCTGGTCGAGGTACTTTTGGCTGAGCCCCTTGGCGCCGCGATAGGCGGTCGTCTGCTGGCCGCCTTGCGTCACCTCGGAACCGGAATTGTCGACCGCGACGGTGGACGAGACCGACTTGTTGGAAAACCGCGCGATCAGCTCTTCGATCGGGCCACCTGGGGCGAACTGCGTGATGAGGAACGACAGCGCCATGATCCCGAAGAGCGTCGGGATCATCAGGAGGATGCGGCGAACAATGTAGGCGCCCATTCAGGCTCCGGTTGACGGTCGCGGGCCCGAGGGCCCGCCACCAATTGATGGCGGACCAAGATGGCAATGAAAAGGAAAAACGACGCCTCCGCCCGAGGTTGTGACGGGCCGGCGCTGGCCGTCACGCCTTGAGCGTCCGCTCGAGGCACGAAATCCAGTTCTCGTGCGCGAGCTTGGCGAGCAGGGCGGCATCGTAGCCCTTGTCCGCCAAGGCCTGGAACAGCTTCGGCACGCCGGTGACGTCCTTGATCGGAGCGGGGACCGTGCAGCCGTCGAAATCCGACCCGAGGCCGACGTGATCCTCGCCGAGCTTATCGACGAGATAGTCGATGTGCCGGACCATGGCGTCGATGCCGATATCGGCCATCATCATGCCGTCGGTGCGCAGGAACGACGTCGAGAAGTTCAGCCCGACCATGCCGCCGGACTCGCGGATCTGCCCAAGCTGCCGGTCCGTGAGGTTGCGTGGCGACGGGCACAGGGCGTGCACGTTCGAGTGGGTCGCCACGAGCGGCGCTTTGGACAATGCGGCGACGTCCTCGAACCCCTTCTGGTTCATGTGCGACAGGTCGATGAGAATGCCGAGCTCGTTGCAGAGGCGGACGAGATCCTTACCGCGCTCGGTGAGACCGGGGCCGATGTCGGGATCGCCCGGGAACTTGAACGGCACGCCGTGGCCGAACACCGTCGGCCGGCTCCAGACCGGACCCAGTGAGCGCAGCCCCAGGTCATAGAACAGGTAGAGCGCATCGAGGTCGGGGCCTATCGCTTCCGCGCCCTCCATGTGCATTACGGCGGCGATCTTGCCGCTGCCGAAGGTTTCGCGCACCGCGGCGGCGCTCCGGCAGACCTTGAAATCGTCGGGAGCGCTGCGCTCCATCCAGTGCAAATGCCCGGCCATAGCGAGCGCATCCGGCTGCGCCTGCTGGGCGGTCATCAGATCAGGCAGCGGCACCTCGAACGGCGTCTGCTTCATCATCGCCATGTAGTCGAGCCCGCCGGAACCGGCTTTGCTCGGCGAGGGCACGAAGATTGCAAACAGGCCGCCGGCAAAGCCCGCCGCCTTCATGCGCTTGAGGTCGAGATGGCCCTCGCCGGTGTCGCCGAGCCACAGCTCTTCGCGCCGTTCGGGCGCGGTCTTGAGGCGCAGCAGGAAGTCGTTATGGCCGTCGAAAAATGGGATCGGGTCCGTCACAGCGTGTTCTCTCGCCGGACCAAGTCTGAAGAGATGGACGGCATTTCTGGAGGGAAAGGCCGGGAGCCAAGCCCGGTCAGATGGAACGCGCGGTGCCGGGAGGCCCGGCACCGCGTCGCATATTATTTCGTCGTCAGGTTGTAGTAGGTCACGTCCGAGGACGGGCCTTGCACGAAGCCCTTGATGTTCGCCCGGTCCGCCCGCTGCGCGGTGGACTGGAACATGATGATGTACGGGCCGACGTCGAGCAGCTTCTTCTGCAGGTCGATATAGTCCTGCTTGCGCTTGTCTTCGTCGCGCTCGCTGGCAGCCGCAGCAACGGCGGCATTCATGTCGGTATCCTGCCACGCGTTACGCCAGGCCAGCGGATGGCCCGGGGCGTTGTCCGAGTTGTCCGTGTTGGTGATGAACCCGTCGGCATTGGTGTGCGGGTCCATGTAGTCCGGGCCCCAGTAGATCATCAGCATCTGGTGCTGGCGGGCGCGGTACTTGGTCAGCATCGCGCTGGTGTCGGACGGGATGATGTTCACCTTGATCCCGGCCTGCGCCATCGTCGACTGCACCGACTGGGCCATGTTGGTGAACGGCGCGATGTTTGGCGCGTCGAGATCAACCGAGAAGCCATTCGGATAGCCGGCCTGGGCGAGCAGGTCCTTGGCCTTGGCCACGTCGAGCTTGTAGGGGTTCTCGTCGTCGGCGGCCCAGAAGCCCGAGGCCCAGAAGGTCTGGTGGACCTGGTCGGCGCCCTTCAGGAACGAATTGGCCATGCCGTCGTAATCGACGAGGTAGCGCAGGGCCTGCCGAACTTTCGGATTCTGCAGTTCCTTCATCTTCTGGTTGAGGCCGATGTAGTAGAGCAGGGCCTGGGGGATGGTGGTGACCTTGACGTCCTTATTGCTGCCCAGCGCCGTGATCTGGTCCGGCGTCAGGTTCTCGGCGATATCGACGTCGCCCTTTTCGAGGGCGAGGCGTTGCGCCGAAGCTTCCGGAATGTGCTGCACGACGACGCGCTTCAGCTTGGCGACGCCGCCGCGGTAGTTCGGGTTGGCCTCCATGATCACCGACTGGTTTGGCGTCCACGACTTGATGACATAAGCGCCCGAGCCGGCCGAATTGGTCGACAGCCAGGCATTGCCCATGTCGTTGTCCTTCTGGTGCGCCATCGCCGTCTTCTCGTCGACGACTGAGCCGACGATCGAGCCGAGGAGCGCATAGACCAGGGTCGGCGCATAGTTGGCGGTGATGGTGACCTTGAGCGTAGAGTCGTCCGGCGCCGTGACGAGCTTGTCGACGTTGTCCGGGGTCCAGCCGAGCTGACTCAGCAGGAACACCGGCGTCTTCTGCAGCTTGATCACACGCTGCAGCGACCATGCCGCATCGTTGGCGGTGACGGGATTGCCGGAGGCGAACTTCATGCCCTGGCGAATCTTGAAGGTGAAGGTCTTGCCGTCGGCGCTGACATCGACACTTTCGGCTACGCCCGGCACCAGCTTGGTGATGTCGGTGGGCTCGAACCGCATGATGCGGTCGTAGGCGTTGGCATCCATCTCGATGCCCGAGAGCTCATAGTCCTGCGCCGGATCGAGCGAGATGATGTCGTCAATCTGCTTGGCGATCACCAGCGTATCAGCCGGTGTCGCCGCCTGGACCTGCGGCACGACGGCGAGCATCGCCCCGGCCAGCAGTCCGGATCCTAAAGCTTTCCACATGCGGTTTCTTCCCCTTGCGTTTTTTGTGCCGGGCGCGTGCGTTAGGCCGCGCGGCATCCAGGTATCTGAGACCTTTTGCGCAGCCGTGGCAAGACGTTGCCGCTCAGGCGTCGGCGCGGGTGAAGCCGCGGCTCGCAGCGATCAGCCTGCGGGTGTAGTCGGCGCCGACACGGCCAGTGCGCAGGTCTTCGGCCGTGATCACCTCGACCAGCCGGCCAAACTGCATGATCGCGATACGGCTGCAGAGGTGCGCGACCACCGCCAGATCGTGGCTGACGAGGATGCTGGTGAGGCTGTAGCTCTGCCGTAACTTGCCGATCAGATTGAGGATTTCGGCCTGAACCGAGACGTCGAGCGCGGAAGTCGGCTCGTCGAGCAAGAGGATCGGCGGGCTGAGGATCAGCGCTCGGGCGATGGCCACGCGCTGCCGCTGCCCACCCGACAGTTGATGCGGATAGCGAAAGCGGTGGGCGGGTAGCAGGCCGACGTCGGCGATGGCCTTGACGACCTTGGCGTCGATCCCGGGAATGCGGTGGATTTCCAGCGGCTCGCGCAGGATGTCATCGACCGTCTGCCGCGGATGCAGCGAGGCATAGGGGTCCTGGAAGACGAATTGCAGCATCCGCCGGTCTTCCCGGCTCCGGTGTCCGCGTGCCGCGCGGCCGTTGACCTCGAGCCTGGTCGCCGTGGACGGCACCAGACCCGCAATGGCGCGAAGGATCGTCGACTTGCCCGAACCGGATTCGCCGACGATGCCGAAGCTTTCGCCGGCCGCGACATCAAACGAGACGTCTTGCACCGCCCGCACCTCGCGGTCGCCGCTCCGAAAGGTCACGCTCAGATGGTCGACGGCGATCATTGCAGCCATGCCGGATCCCGCGCGACGGTGGCGAGCTCGGCGCGTGGGGCGTCGAGCGATGGAGTCGCGGCGACGAGCGCGCGGGTATAGGGGTGCTTCGCATTGTGAAGGTCATGCGCCGCGCATTCCTCGACGATGCGCCCCCCATACATGATCAGCACGCGGTCGCAGAAGCTCGAGACCACGGTGAGGTTGTGGCTGATGAAGATGAGCCCCATACCGCGATCGCGTACAAGGTCGTCCATGATGCGCAGAACCTCGTTCTGGACCGTCACGTCGAGCGCGGAGGTCGGCTCGTCCGCGATCAACAGGTCTGGTTCGGCGATCAGCATCATGGCGATCATCACGCGCTGGCCCATGCCGCCCGAGAGCTGATGCGGATAGAGCCCGAAGACCAGTTCCGGATCGCGGATCTGTACGGCCTCCAGCATGGCGAGCGTGCGCTTGCGCGCGTCAGCACGGCTGGTCCTGAGGTGAAGCCGGGCGGTCTCGCCGATCTGGCGTCCGACCGTCTTGACCGGGTTCAGCGAGAACTTCGGGTCCTGCATCACCATCGAGAGGCGCCGGCCGCGCAGTGCCTGCCAGTCCCGGTCGCTGTTGGCGAGGAGGTCCTTGCCCTCGTACGTCATCGTTTTGGCGGTGACGATACCGGGCCGGGGAACCAGCCCAAGCAAGGCCCGGCCGGTGGTGGATTTGCCCGAGCCGGATTCACCGACGATCCCCAGGCGCTCACGCCCGAGGGTGAAGGAGGCGTCGCGCACCGCGCGCGTTGCCCCGCTGCGGCCGGGAAAGGTCACATTGAGGTCTTCGACGATCAACAAGGGCTCGCTCATGCGCCGGATTTCGGATCGAAAACGTCGCGCAGGCCGTCACCCAAGAGGTTGAAGCCGAGGCTGACCACGAAGATGGCGACGCCCGGAATGGTGGCGACCCACCACTGGTCGAGGATCACATCGCGGCCGGAGGACACCATGGCGCCCCATTCGGCGGTCGGCGGCTGTGCCCCTAGCCCGAGGAACCCGAGGCCCGCCGCGGTCAGGATGATGCCGGCCATGTCGAGCGTCAGCCGCACGATCACCGAGCTCAGGCACAACGGCACGATGTGCCGGAACAAGATGCGCCAGGTCGAGGCACCCTGCAGCACGGCCGCCTGGATGAAATCGCTGCGGGCGATGGCCAGCGTCTCCGAGCGCGCGATGCGCGCATAGGGCGGCCAGGCGGTGAGCGAAATGGCGATCACGGCGTTGTTGATACCAGGCCCGAGCGCAGCCGCAAAAGCGAGGGCGAGGACCAGGCGCGGGAAAGCGAGGAAGACATCGGTGACGCGCATCAGGGCCGCATCGACCCAGCCGCCGGTGTAGCCGGCGACGGTCCCGACGGCGAGGCCGATCGGCACCACGACCACCGCGACGAGTGCTACGATGGTCAGGGTCACGCGCGCGCCATAGATGGTGCGAGCCATGATGTCGCGGCCGAGCTCGTCGGTGCCAAACCAGTGCGCCGCCGACGGCGCCGCGAGCCGGCCCGCGAGGTCCTGATCGAGCGGCGACTGGCCCAGAGACAGCCACGGCGCGAAGATCGCCATCAGGATCAGCAGGACGACAATGACCAGACCGGCGAGCGCGGTCGGGTTGCGTACGATGGCGCGCAGGCTGCGGTAAATGTTGCCGAGGACGGCCTGGCGCCGCGACAGCGGCGCTTCGCTCATCAGCCATTGCCCGAGGGTTTCGCTGCTCATTGTGCCCTCAGCCGCGGATCGAAGATCTTGTACAGGAAGTCGCAGACGAGGTTGATGCCGATGAACACGCTGCCGACCAGCACCGTGCCGCCCATCACCGCGTTCATGTCACTTTTGAACAGCGCCTGCGTGATATAGAGGCCGAGGCCGGGCCAGGCGAACACCGTTTCAGTCAGCACGGCGCCCTCGAGCAGAGAGGCATAGCTCAGCCCGATCACCGTGATCAGCGGCACCATGATGTTGGGGAAGGCGTGGCGCCACACGGCGCGCCAGAACGAATTGCCCTTGATGCGGGCGGCGATGACGTATTCCTGCCCGAGCTGGTCGATCATGAAGCTGCGCGTCATGCGCGCGATATAGGCCAGCGAGTAGTAGCCGAGGATACTGGCCGGCAGGATCAGGTGAGCGAAGGCGTTTGCGAAGATGTCCCACTGGCCTTCGACCGCCGCGTCGATCAGCAAGATGCCGGTGATGGGCGTGACCACCCCGTCGTAGAACACGTCGAGCCGGCCGGCACCCGCGACCCAGCCGAGCTTGCCATAGAACACGAAAAGGCCGACCAGGCCGAGCCAGAAGACCGGCACGGAATAACCGAAAAGGCCGACGACGCGGATCACCTGGTCCTGCCAATGCCCCTTGCGGGCGCCAGCGATCACCCCGGCGGGGACGCCAACGGCGATGCCGATGATCGTGGCGATGGTGGCAAGCTCGAACGTCGCGGGAAAGACGCGAATCAAGTCGTTGAACACTGGCTGTGAGGTCAGCACCGACAGCCCGAAATCGCCACTCAGGATGCGCTTCAGGTAGATCAGGTACTGCACGATCAGCGGCTGATCGAGGCCCAGTGCGTGATAGGCGAGGTCGTAGGCTTCCTTGGTCGCCTTATCGCCGACGACGGTAATGACCGGATCGATGTGGGTGAGCCGGCTGATGAAGAACGTCACCGCCGTAAGTCCGATAAAGGTGATCGCAAGCGTTGCGACGAACGAGACGACCTGCCTGAGGATGGAACCGCCCCGGCGGAGGAAATCTTGTCGCGGCGTGGGATCGTTGCTGGCGGCCTCGGCGGTCACGATGAGGGGGTTCCGCGCCGTTCGAACAATCGCACTAGCGCCGCGCAGAGCCGCGCCGGGACTGCGAGCTTGGCCTCGATGGCGGCCACGCGCTCTGGCGTGTAGTGATGCGCGACGTCCAGTAGGTTGATCGCCGCGACGATTTCGCCCCCCAGCACCACCGGATAGTTGACGACCGAGCCGCAGCCAAGCGAACCGATGAGCTCATGGTCAGGAAACACCGTTGCGATGTCCTCGATGGTGTTGGCGACGAAGGTGCGACGCTGGTTGAAGACGATGTCGAACCAGTTGCCGGTGTTGCCATGGAGCGGCTTGGTCCCGGAGGTCGGGTAGTCTTTTGGCATGTTGCTATGCGCCCGGCGCACGACATTGGCCGGGACATCCACCGTCGTCACGGTGAAAAGCTTATGGCCGGCCACAGCCTTGGCCAGCGCCTCGAGCGCTTTCCACGCCGATTCGGCATCGCGCGCCCCTGAGATGGCGGCAACAAAAGTCGTTTCGGACGACATGCAGACGGTAACCCCAAAAGTGTCAACGATGACATTTCCTCATTTCCGGGCGCCGACGCAAGCCTGACAGCCCGTCGCAGCCGGGTCTGCGGCGCTGGAACCCGCGCACGATGTGCGATAGGGCAGTGTCCCGAGCGGCGGTCTTTCGTCGCCTCTGCACGAGGATCGACTTGACGGATGTAATCGTTCTGGGCGCCGGCATTGTGGGCGTCTGCACTGCAATCCACCTGCAGCGCCGCGGTCGCAACGTGCTGCTGCTCGATCGCAAGGCACCCGGCCGCGAGACCTCTTATGGCAATGCGGGAATTATCCAGCGCGAAGGCGTCCGCCCGCGGGCCTTTCCGCGTGAGGTCGGCGAGCTCCTGCGGATCGCCATGGGGCAGGGACTCGACACCCGCTACGACCTTGCAGCGCTGCCCGGATATGCGTCGCCCCTGGCGCAGTATTGGTGGCATTCGGCACCCGCGCGCTACCGCCGGATCGTCGCCGAATATGCCCCCCTGATCATGCAGTGCATCAATGAACACGCCGACCTGATCGCGGCCGCGGGGGCGGACTCCCTGATCGAGAAAAAGGGGTGGATGGTTATCTTCCGCACGCCCGAGCGTCGCGACAAAGCCTTCGCGGAGGCGGCCGGGGACGCCCGTTACGGGGTCGCCAGTGCGCAGCTTGACGGGCCGCAACTGGCGAAGGCCGAGCCGGGTCTCAAGCTGCCGCTGGCCGGCGCGCTGCACTGGACCGATCCGTGGACCGTGCGCGACCCCGGCGGCCTGGTTGCCGCCTATGCCGCTTACTTCCAGCAGCTCGGCGGGACCATTGCGACGGGCGATGCCATGACCCTCAGCGCAGACGGCTCGGGCTGGAGCGTAAGGACATCGGCGGGCCCAGCGTCGGCGGCCGAAGTGGTGATCGCGCTCGGTCCATGGTCGAAGGCGCTGACGCAGCGGCTCGGCTATCGCTTGCCGCTGTTCGTCAAGCGCGGCTATCACCGCGAATATGCCTATGCGCCGGGCGTCGAGCTCAACCACCCGCTGCTCGACACGGAAACGGGCTACTTGCTGGCGCCGATGCAGCGCGGCGTGCGCCTCACCACCGGCGCCGAATTTGCCCGGCTCGATGCGCCGAAGAATCCGGCGCAGGTCGACGGCACCGAGGCCATCGCACGCCAACTGCTCGATTTCGGCGACCGGCTCGACGCCGACATGTGGATGGGGGCGCGGCCAGCCACACCGGACATGAAGCCGATCATC
>JBQCIY010000164.1:0-3114 GCA_051953275.1 Devosia sp.
CCATGAACGTCTCTCCCAAGTGATGCAGCCTTGTACCATGGAACAAACCGGAAACGAAGAAAACTCGCATCGACCCGTTGACTCCCTCGGCCCGCCAGTTCATAACCATATCGTTCTATAACACTTCGGTTCTGGATATGACCCCCTCGGACCAGCTCGATGCCACCTTCATCGCCCTCGCCGATCCCACGCGCCGCGCCATCCTCGCCCGGCTGATGGAGGGCGAGGCGTCGGTCAACGAGCTCGCCGCGCCCTTCGACATCAGCCAGCCGGCGGTCAGCAAGCACATCAAGATCCTGGAGCGCGCCGGTCTCGTCACCCGTTCCGCCTCGGGCACCCGCCGCCCGGTGAAGATCGAGGCCGCTCCGATGAAGCAGGCCGTCAACTGGCTCGAAAAGTATCGGCAATTCTGGGAGGCCAGCTACGGCCGCCTCGATGCCCTGCTGGCCGAGCTGCAAACGCCGGTCAACACCGACAAGTCCAGAAAGAAGAAGGACAAGCCCAATGCCTAGGCCGCTCACCATCGCCACCCCCGGCGACCGCCAGATCGTCGTCACCCGGCAGTTCGACGCGCCGCGCGACCTGGTCTTCCTCTGCTACTCGAGGCCCGAGCTGCTGCGCCGCTGGTACGGCCTGCCGGAGTGGACCACCTTCGTCTGCGACATCGATTTCCGCGTCGGCGGCAAGTGGCGCATCGGCCAGCGCTCGCCCGACGGTTACGAGCTCGCGAGCCAGGGCCTCTACACCGCCATCGTGCCGCCCGAGCGCATCGAACAGACCGAATATTACGACGACGACTGGACCCGGGGCGGCACCACCAACGTGCTTACACTGACCGAGCAGAATGGTGTCACCACCGCCACCATGACCATCACCTACAGCTCGCCCGAAGCCCGCACCGCCGCCGCCGCCTCGCCGATGGCCGAGGGCATGGAAATCGGCTTCGCGCGGCTCGACGCGGTGCTGGCCGAAGAACAGCCGCACTAGAACGACGAATTAATCGATCAACCAAGGAGAACCATCATGACCCAGAAAATCACCCCCTGCCTCTGGTTCGACGACCGCATCGCGGAGGCGGGCGATTACTACGCGCGCATCTTCAAGGGCAAGATTCTCGACCGGAGCAGCTATCCCGACGGCCGCATACTCACCCTCAACGTCGACATCCTCGGCACCACCTTCACGCTGCTCAACGGTGGCCCGGAGTTCAAATTCAGCGAAGCGATCTCGTTTTACATCGACTGCAAGAACCAGGCGGAGGTCGACTACTACTGGAATTCGCTTACCGCCGACGGCGGCGCCGAGTCCATGTGCGGCTGGGTCAAAGACAAGTACGGCGTCAGCTGGCAGGTTGCCCCCATGGCTGCCATCGGTCGCACCATCGCCGGCCCAGACCCTGCCGGCCGCCAGCGCGCCATGACTGCCATGATGCAGATGAAAAAGCTCGTCATCGCGGACCTGGAAAAAGCCTACGCCGGCACCTGAGGCTCCAGTCGGGACTCCTTCTCCCGCATGCGGGGGAAGGGGGCGGCGAAGCCGACGGAAAGGGGGCGGCCGCTTGCGCGATACCCGCCCCCTCTCCACTAAAGACGACTGCCTACTTCGGCACATACCCATCCTTGCCCACGCTCACGAACCGCCCGGTCAATGCCCCGTCGTCGCCCTTGATGGCGCGGATCACCACATGCGCGCCGACCGTCAGCGCGCTGTTGTCGGCCGTCTCGAACGTCGTGATCGGCGTCCCATCGGGGATCGTCACCTGCTGCTGGCCGCCCTTATAGGTGACGGTAAGCACACGGTTGCTGGTACCCACCACCTGCGACACCGTTCCGTTGGTCATGGTCGAATCCGGTCCTTCGTTCCACTGCCGGAAACCTTCGGCCGCGCCGCGCATCGCCTCGGGAAAGATCGTGATCTCGACCGCGGTGTTGCCGCCCTTGTCGTCCTTCATCGCGCCGGCGCCGATGTAGCTGCCCTGCTTGATGTCGTCGACCGTCATCGCCATCGTGTAGGTGAAGCGCGTCTTGTCATTGAGCGTCACCTTGCTGGTGCTGCCGTCGGCGCCGGTGACATCGACGTCGTCGCCGTTGACCGCAGCGACCGTGCCGGTCACTGCCACCATGTTGGCCTGCTGCTGCGCCAACGCGGCACCGCCGCCCAGCGCCATCACCCCGGCCAGCGCCAGCCCGATCAGAATTCGCATGCTCATCTCCTGGAGTCCTCCAAAGAGCGAGAAACCCCGCCGCGGCCATTTCATCCGCCGCGGAGCACAAGGCCCAAACACATTGTCGGGAGCTACTTCTTACTGACCTTCCAGATCGTGCCGCTGCCGTCTTCCGAGAAGAACAGGTTGCCCTGCTTGTCGAACGCGACGCCCACCGGCCGGCCCCACACGTCGTTGTCGTTGAGCACGAAGCCGGTCACGAAATCGGTGTAGGTGCCGGTCGGCTTGCCATCCTTGCCGATATCGACCTCGACGATCTTGTAGCCAGTGCGGGTGTTGCGGTTCCACGAGCCATGCATGGCGACGAACGCATCGCCCTTGGCGTCCGCCCCGAGCGCATCGGTCGGCTCGAACGCGATGTTCAGCGGCGCCGAATGCGCCTGGAACAGCACGTCGCCGATCGTCACTTTGCCTTTGAGATCGTCGCGCGGCGTCTCCTTCCAGCGCGGGTCGGGGTGGTCGCCGTTGTAGAACCACGGCCAGCCATAGAATGCGCCCTGCTTCACCGCCGTCGCATATTCGAACGGAATGTTGTCGCCCAGTTCGTCACGTTCGTTGACCACGCACCAGAGATCGCCGGTCTGCGGCTGCAGCGTCATCCCGGCGCAATTACGCCGCCCGGTGGCGAAGTAGCGCTCGTTGGTGCCGTCGGGGACAAAGGCTAGGTTGGCCGCCCGCCGCTCCTCGTCGCCCCAGGCGACGCCGAGCGGATGCGACGACGCCCACTCCTCGACCGAGACGTCCGCCGGCGTGGGCTCCATCGTCATGTCGAGCCCGACATTCGAGCCGGAGCCGACCGAATAGTACATGGTCTTGCCGTCCGCCGAGAACACGACGTCGCGTGTCCAGTGGTGGTCCGGGTCGATATTGTCGAACAGCGTCTCGGGCTC